>NZ_JBFAAF010000057.1:0-49927 GCF_040639595.1 Micromonospora sp. NPDC023814 | reverse complement strand
GCGTGTTGGGCAGTGTCACGATGATCCTCTTCCTGTCTCCCAGCAAGCCTAGCTTCACCGGGGAGGCTGCCTCATCTCAGCCTGGCAGACAGGGGGTCGTCGTCGGCCGGGTCGACGGCCGTGCGGTGCGGGTGTGGTCGCAGCTACCGGTGTGCGCGGCGCCGGCCTCGTACCGCGACTGGGTGTGGCATGCCTTCGACCTGGTGCTGCCGGCGATCGTGCCCACCTGGGCGAAGGTGTGTAGCCCGACGTTGCGGCCCCGCGATGGCAAGGTTCGTGTCGACCTGCCCTGGCAGACCCCCCACTGCCCGGCGCCGGTGGACGGGCACACTCGTGGGCTTGGTGTCGATTGGGGTGTGAACACGCTGCTGACCGCGGCCGTGGCTGACCTCGACCAAGCTGGCTCGGTTCTGGTGCAGGGGCGCCCGTTGCGGTTCGACGCGGCCGGCGTGTCGGCGAAACTGGTGCGACTACGGCGCCACCGCGAACACCTGCACATAAAACTCGACCATCTGACCCGGCTGCGTGGCGGCCGGCCCGCCGATGCCCCCGCCGACCCGGCCCTGGCTGGCAAGCTTGTCCGCCTGCAGGCCGAGCATTCGGCGGTGTGCGCCCGGATCCGGCATCTCAACAAGGCTCTTGCCTGGTCGTCGGCGCGGTGGCTCGTCGACCACGCGACCGCGGTCGGCGCCACCGTGATCTACGTCGAGAACCTCGCGACACTCGAGGCGGGTGGCCGGTCACGAGGCCTTAATCGGCGACTGTCTGGTGCGGTGCGCGGCATCGTGTTCACCGCCACCGCCCACCTCGCCGCGAAAGTAGGTACCGCAGTCGTCACTGTTCCGGCACGTGGAACCTCATCCGGCTGTCCCCGCTGCGGCGGCGCGGTCACGCACGTCAAAACGCCACAGGGGCGCGCGGCCGGGTACCGGTGGGCCACCTGCTCGTGCGGCCTGTCACTGGATCGCGACCACGCCGCCGCAGAACGGATCGCGGCCCGGGGCCTGGCCAACCAGACCAAAACCCGCCGCGACCGTAACGGCAACACCGCAATCCGCGCAGCCACCGACACACCAGTGCGGCGCCGGGCGCGTCGACCAACCCCAACCGCGACGACCAAGCTCGTGCGGGAACGACGCAAAACCGAACCCACCCCGAAGCAGACCCGACCTACTGGTGCCAAGACTTCACGCCTGCTGCCCTTGCGACGGCAGGTTCCCGCCCCGGCAGAACCCTCACCGGGAACTGCCGGCAAGCGTCCGGCGGGACGGACACCCCAGGAAACCAACCCGTCAGGGCCGGTTTGCCAGGTGCCGCACACGGCTTCCACCACTGCCCAGCGACACCCACACCGGGTTCGCGGGGCACTCCTCGGCCGCGGCTTCCACCGCCACGTGCACGCCACCCCGGTCACCGACCGGGACCGTCGCATCGGCAAACATCCGCCTCCCTGAGGATCACATAGGAAACCAGAGACGCTGTGATGTGGGATCCGACGACATACCTGCGCTACGGCGACGAGCGCTCCCGGCCCTTCCACGACCTGCTCGCGCGGGTCCCGGCCGCGCGGCCGCGCGCCGTGGTCGACCTCGGCTGCGGGCCCGGCAACCTGACGGAGACCCTCGCCGGACGCTGGCCGGACAGCCGCGTCGTCGGCCTCGACTCCTCCGCGGAGATGATCGCGCGGGCACACGCCACCGCCTCCCCGGTCTCCTTCGCGGTGGGCGACGTCCGGGACTGGCGGCCGGAGTCCGACATGGACGTGGTGGTCAGCAACGCGGTGCTGCAGTGGGTCCCCGGCCATCGTGAGCTGCTCGCCCGCTGGGCGCGTGAGCTGCCCGGCGGGGCCTGGCTGGCGGTGCAGGTGCCGGGCAACTTCGACGCGCCCTCGCACCGGGCGCTGCGCGAGGTCGCCGGCCGCCCGGCCTGGCGCGCCGACCTCGTTCCGCTGCTGCGCGAGGCCCCGGTCGACGACGCCACCGGCTACGCCGGGTTGCTGACCGGTGCCGGCTGCGCCGTGGACGCCTGGGAGACTACCTACGTGCACCTGCTGCCGGCCCGCGCCGACGCGGACCACCCCGTGCTGACCTGGATGGAGGGCACCGCGCTCCGGCCGGTCCGCGCGGCCCTGGACGCCGCCGGTTGGGCCGACTTCCGGGCCGAACTCGGCGTACGCCTCGCGCAGGCGTACCCGGTGCGGCACGGTCAGGTGTACTTCCCGTTCCGACGCGTCTTCTTCGTCGCCCGTACCGGCGCCCGTGCAGAGGAGAACATGTGACCGACCTGCAAACCTTCATCGCCGGACTGCCCAAGGTGGAGCTGCACGTGCACCACGTCGGCTCCGCCTCGCCCCGGATCGTCGCCGAGTTGGCCGCCCGCCACGAGGGCCGCAGCCCCGTGCCCGCGGACCCGGCCGCGCTCGCCGACTACTTCGCCTTCCGCGACTTCGCGCACTTCGTCGAGGTCTACCTGAGCGTCGTGGACCTCATCCGCGACCAGGAGGACGTCTGGATCCTCACCCACGAGGTGGCCCGCGAGCTGGCCCGCCAGCAGGTCCGCTACGCCGAGCTGACCGTGACGCCCTACTCGCACGTGCACCGGGGCATCCCCGCCCCGGCGTTCTGCGAGGCGATCGAGGACGCCCGCAAGCGAGCCGAGGCGGACTTCGGCATCGAGCTGCGCTGGTGCTTCGACATCCCCGGCGAGGCGGGCCTGCCGGCGGCCGAGGAGACCCTGCGGATCTCGCTGGAGGAGCGCCCGGACGGGCTGATCAGCTTCGGCCTGGGCGGCCCGGAGATCGGCGTGCCCCGGCCGCAGTTCAAGCCGTACTTCGACCGGGCCCGGGCGGCCGGCCTGCGCTCGGTGCCGCACGCCGGCGAGACCACCGGCCCGCAGACGGTCTGGGACGCGCTGCGCGACCTGGGCGCGGAGCGGATCGGGCACGGCATCTCCGCCGCGCAGGACCCGGAGCTGCTGGCCCACCTCGCCGAGCACCGGATCGGCATGGAGGTCTGCCCGACCTCCAACGTGCGGACCCGGGCGGTCGCCACCATCGACGAGCACCCGTTGCGGCAGTTGGTCGACGCCGGCCTGCTGGTCACCATCAACTCCGACGACCCGCCGATGTTCGGCACCACCCTCAACGACGAGTACGCCGTCGCGGCCCGGCTGCTCGACGCGGGGCCGGAGGGGCTGGCCGCGCTGGCCCGCAACGCGGTGACCGCCTCCTTCCTGGACCCGGCGGGCAAGCAGCGGATCGGCGCCGAGATCGACGCCTACATGGCGGCCGCCACCCGCTGAGCAGGACGGGGGAGCCGGCGCGCGGCGTGGCAGGAGAGCGTCGCGCGTCGCGCGGGAAGGTGTGGCGGGAGGAAGTGTGGCGCGCGGCGGGAGCAGGTTGTGGGGGGACCGTTGCTCCCGCCGCGCGCACGGCTCCACCGGCCGGTGGGTGGGTGCTCGGGGCAGTGACCGGTGGAACTGATGGGTTCGTGGAAGATCATGCCAGGCCGCGACGG
Organism: Micromonospora sp. NPDC023814; assembly: GCF_040639595.1. NCBI lineage: Bacteria > Bacillati > Actinomycetota > Actinomycetes > Micromonosporales > Micromonosporaceae > Micromonospora > Micromonospora sp. NPDC023814. The sequence goes on along the minus strand of NZ_JBFAAF010000057.1, from coordinate 46,412 downwards.
GTCGGCCGCCGCGGTTAATCCGGATCTAAGGAAGACTTGCGCCGGCCCACAGCTCGGCCAACCAGCCCGAACCGGCTGACCTGCCGGGGCGTCGCCTCGGGGTCGGCGAGCAGCATGACCACGCTCGCCCCGCCGAGCCGGGCCCGGTCGATGCTCACCGAGCCGTTGGCCTGCAACGCCACCCGCTTGGCGATGTCCAACCCCAGCCCGGTGGAGCCCTGGTCGCTGGCACCCCGGCGCAGCGCCCGGTCGGGGTTGGCGATCCCCGGCCCGGCGTCGTCGATCCGGATGGCCACGTAGCCGTCGCGGCGGGAGACCGCCACCTCGAACGCGGTGCCCTGCGGGGTGTAGCGGAAGACGTTGCCGATCACCGCGTCCAGCGCGGCGGCCAGCTCGGCCCGCGGCACCGGCGCCGGGATGCGCAGCTGGGCGCCGGTCACCCGGTGCGGGCGGTTCTGGTCGCCGGCCAGCGCGGCCCAGAACACCATCCGGTCCCGGACCACCTCGCTGACGTCGCACATCGCCGGCCCCGCCTCGTGCGCCACCGCCTTGCGGGTGGTCTTGATCAGCACGTCGATCTCGCCCTCGAGGGTGACGATCGCCTGCCGGATGCGTCGGATGCCGCGCCGCCGGTCCAGCTCCGCCGCGCTGAACGAGCCCACGCTGGTGTCGTCGGACTCCAGCGCCTCGGCGTCCAGCCGTAGCACGGTCAGCGGGGTGCGCAGCCGGTGCGACAGGTCGGCGACCAGTTCCCGCTCGTCGGTGCGTGCCGCGACCATCCGGTCGGCCATCCGGTTGAAGGCGTACCCGGCCTCGGCCAGCTCGCGCGGGCCGCTGGGCTCGACGCGTACGGCCAGGTCGCCGTCGCCGATCGCGAGCGCCGCCCTGACCAGCCCCCGGGCCGAGTCGACGGCCCGGGCGGCGACCCGGTCGACCACCAGCACCGCCGCGCCCACCAGCGCGGCGGCCACCCCGAGCAGCAGCAGCCACCGGCCACCGGCGCCCTCGTCCAGCGCCGACTCGGGCACGAAGACCTCCACCACGGCGGTGCGGTCGCCGAGCACCACCGGGTCGAGCCGGAGCACGCCGCCGTCGACGTCGACGACCACGGAGCGCCGCTCGGCCCGCGCCCGCTCCAGGTCCGCGCCGCCGGCCCGGCCCGCGGACTCGTCCGCCCCCAGGCCGTGTACGACGGGCCGGGTGGCCGGGTCGTCGCCGCTGGCGGCCACGGCGCGCTGCACCACGGCGGGATCGGTGCTGACCGCGAGCGCCCCGGTGACCAGCGCGCTGCGGCGGGCGGCATCCGCGATCGACTCCTCGCGGGCCCGGTCACCGAGGCCGGTGGCGAGCGGGACGAGGAAGGCGAGCGCGACCAGGGCGCACATGCCGGCCGTGAGACGGGCCAGCGACGCCCTCAGTCCGGCGCCACCAACCGGAAGCCGACCCCCCGCACGGTGCGCAGGTAGCGCGGCTTCGCCGCGGACTCGCCCATTTTGCGACGCAGCCAGTAAAGGTGAACGTCGATGGTCTGGTCCTCGCCGACCGACGGCTGCCGCCATACCTCCTCCAGAAGCTCCCGGCGGGACACTACCCGGCCCGGACGTGCGGCGAGATACGCCAACAGGTCGAATTCCTTGCGGGTCAGCGCCAACGGCTCGCCGTCGAGGTGGGCGCTGCGCTGCCCGACGTCCACCCGCAGCCCGCCGACGCTGTGCACGGCCGGCTGCACCGCCCGGCTGGCCCGCCCGGCCCGGCGCAGCACCGTGGTGATCCGGGCGTCGAGGTGCGCGCCGGTGAACGGTTTGACCATGTAGTCGTCGGCCCCGGCGCGCAGCAGCCGGACCACGGACTGCTCGTCGTCGCGCGCGGTGGCGATGATGATCGGCACGTCGGTGATGCCGCGCAGCATCCGCAGCGCGTCCGAGCCGTCGAGGTCGGGCAGGCCGAGGTCGAGCACCACCAGGTCGGGGGTCTCGGCGGCCACGCGGCGCAGCGCGTCCAGCGCGGTGCCCACGGCGTGCACGGCGTGCCCCCGGTCGGCGAGGGACCGCAGCATCGCGCCGCGTACGACGTGATCGTCTTCGACCAGGAGCACGGTGGCCACGCCAAGACGGTACTCGGGGTGGCAAGTTGATCGCGTTGCGGCGCACCTGCGAACCGGGCAAGCTGGTACAACGATGTCCTTCACGCTCTTTGCCGACACCCGCCTCGCGCTCGCCCGGGACTCCCTCGCCGGCCTGTCGGTCGGCGACGCGCTCGGCTCGCAGTTCTTCGTCCCCGGCCGGCACCCGGCCGACCTGGCCGCCGGCAAGCTCCCCCCGCCGCCGTGGGAGTGGACCGACGACACCGAGATGGCCTGCTCGGTGGTCGCCGCCCTCGCCGCGTCGGGCACCATCGACCGGGACGCCCTCGCCATGGCCTTCGCCGAGCGCTGCGAGCCCTACCGGGGGTACGGGCCGGGCGCCGTGACGATCCTGCGGCTGATCCGTACGGGCACGCCGTGGCCGGTGGCGGCCGCCGCCGCCTTCGACGGGCAGGGCTCGTGCGGCAACGGCGCGGCGATGCGCGTCGGCCCGCTGGGCGCCTGGTTCGCCGACTCGACCGCCCGGGCGGCGGCGCAGGCCCGGGCGTCGGCCGAGGTGACCCACGCGCACCCGGAGGGCATCGCCGGGGCGGTCGCGGCGGCGGTGGCCGCCTCGCTGGCCGCCCGGGCCCGGCTGGACGGCCACCGGCCGCCCCCGCGCCGGCTGCTCGCCGGGGTGGCCGCCGCGCTGGACCCGGCCACCGAGGTGCACCGGGGCGTACGCCGGGCGGCCGACCTGCTCGACCGGCCGCTGCGCGAGGCCGTCGACGTGCTCGGCAACGGCTCCCGGGTCACCGCCCAGGACACCGTCGCTTTCACCTGCTGGGTGGCGGCCGTGCACCTGGACGACTACCCGGCGGCGATCCGCGCCTGCGTCGAGGCGGGCGGGGACGTGGACACCACCGCCGCCATCGTCGGGTCGGTGGTGGCCGCGCACACCGGGGTGGGCACCCCCGGCGGGGTGCCCGCCGACTGGCTGGCCGCCCGCGAGCCGCTGCCGGACTGGTCCGCCTGACCCTCCCCGCCGGTCGGGCGGGCGCCGGGGGCCGGCGTCCCACGGGTCGCGGGGGCGGTGGCGTCGCCGACCGTGCCGGCGGGGGCGACCGATAGCATCGCAGGAGCCGAACGTTCGGCGTCATCCGTACCGTCTGCTGGAGGAGTGACCGTGTCCGCACCCCGTACCCCCGCCGTGGCCGACCCCGTCGTCGTCGCCGCCGGGACCACGGCGGCCGACGCGGTGGCCGCGGCCGGGCTGCCCGCGGCCGGCCCGAAGGCGGTCGTCGTGGTCCGCGACCCGCAGGGCCAGCTGCGTGACCTGGACTGGTCGCCGCAGGTCGACACCGAGGTCGAGCCGGTCAGCCTCGACTCCCCGGACGGGCTCAACGTGCTGCGGCACTCCACCGCGCACGTGCTCGCCCAGGCCGTGCAGGACGTCTTCCCCGAGGCCAAGCTCGGCATCGGCCCGCCCATCGAGAACGGCTTCTACTACGACTTCGCGGTCGACAAGCCGTTCCAGCCGGACGACCTCGGCAAGCTCGAGAAGCGGATGCAGGAGATCGTCAAGTCCGGCCAGCGGTTCCGCCGTCGCCGCTTCGGCAGCCTGGACGAGGCGAAGGCCGAGCTGGCCGCCGAGCCGTTCAAGCTGGAGCTGATCGACGTCAAGGGCGAGGGGCTGGACACCTCCGAGGTGATGGAGGTGGGCGGCGGCGAGCTGACCATCTACGACAACCTCGCCGCGACCGAGGACAAGGTCTGCTGGTCGGACCTGTGCCGCGGCCCGCACCTGCCGAACACGCGGCTGATCGGCGCGTTCAAGCTGATGCGCTCGGCCGCCGCATACTGGCGCGGGTCGGAGAAGAACCCGCAGCTCCAGCGGGTCTACGGCACCGCCTGGCCGACCCGGGACGAGCTGAAGGCGTACCTGAAGCTGCTGGAGGAGGCCGCCCGGCGCGACCACCGCAAGCTCGGCGCGGACCTCGACCTGTTCAGCTTCCCCGACGAGATCGGCTCCGGCCTGGCGGTCTTCCACCCCAAGGGCGGCATCATCCGCCGCGAGCTGGAGAACTACTCGCGCCGCCGGCACGAGGAGGCCGGGTACGAGTTCGTCAACACCCCGCACATCACCAAGGCGCAGCTCTTCGAGACCTCCGGGCACCTGCAGTGGTACGCCGACGGCATGTACCCGCCCATGGAGATGGAGGGCGCGAACTACTACCTCAAGCCGATGAACTGCCCGTTCCACAACCTGATCTTCCGGTCCCGGGGGCGGTCCTACCGCGAGCTGCCGCTGCGGCTGTTCGAGTTCGGCTCGGTCTACCGGTTCGAGAAGTCCGGTGTGGTGCACGGCCTGACCCGGGTGCGCGGCATGACGCAGGACGACGCGCACATCTACTGCACCCAGGAGCAGATGGCCGGCGAGCTGAAGTCGCTGCTGTCGTTCGTGCTCGACCTGCTGCGCGACTACGGCCTGGACGACTTCTACCTGGAGCTGTCCACCCGCAACCCGGAGAAGTCCGTCGGCACCGACGAGAACTGGGAGCGGGCCACCGAGGCGCTGCGCTCGGCCGCCGAGGAGTCCGGCCTGGACCTGGTTCCCGACCCGGGCGGCGCGGCCTTCTACGGGCCGAAGATCTCGGTGCAGGCCAAGGACGCGATCGGCCGGACCTGGCAGATGTCCACCATCCAGGTCGACTTCAACCTGCCGGAGCGGTTCGGGCTGGAGTTCCAGGCCGCCGACGGCACCCGGCAGCGGCCTGTGATGATCCACCGGGCGCTGTTCGGCTCGATCGAGCGGTTCTTCGGCGTGCTCACCGAGCACTACGCGGGCGCGTTCCCGGCCTGGCTGGCCCCGGTGCAGGTGGTGGGCATTCCGATCCGCGAGGACCACACCGACTACCTGCACGGCTTCGTCGCGGCGCTGCGCGCCGAGGGCATCCGCGCCCAGGTGGACGCGGGCGACGACCGGATGCAGAAGAAGATCCGCACCGCCCAGCAGCAGAAGATCCCGTTCATGGTGATCGCCGGTGACGACGACGTGGCGGCCGGCACGGTCTCGTTCCGCTACCGGGACGGCTCGCAGCGCAACGGGGTGCCGATCGCCGACGCGGTGGCCCACGTGCTCGACGTGGTCGGCTCGCGCACCAACGTCGGCCCGTCGGCCGCCTGATCCACCACGCACCGGAGTCCTCGACGCACGGAAGGCCCCCCGCCGGCGGGGGGCCTTCCTCGACGGGCCGGCGGGCGTCAGATCCCGCAGGTCGGGGCGGACCAGGACCGGCTCGGCGTGTTGCCCAGGTGGGTGTGGTCGTTGTGCCCCGGGTAGCCGGGGCCGAGGATGTTGCTGAAGCCGTGGTAACGGGCCTGCTGGGCGAGCCGGCACAGCGAGGGTGACCCGACCAGGTCGACCCCGTCGCCGTAGAGGTGCCGGCTGCCGGCGGCGCCGCCGACCGCGCTGTTGCAGGCGTAGCTGCGGAACCCGCTGCTGATGTAGATCGGCACGCTGCCGAGTGCGCGCCGCATGGCCTGGAGCTTCCACATCGACACGCGGGCGTTGAAGCGGGCGGTGCTGGCCGACACCGCGCCACCGGACCAGTCGCTGTTGCACCTGTTCCACTCCGCGTAGCTGAAGCTGACCGGGGTGCAGTCGTCGTCCTGGAGCGCGTAGATCTGGTTGAAGGTCTGCGGCCCGGCGACGCCGTCGGCGCCCAGCCCGTACGCCTGCTGGAAGCGGATCACGGCGGACCGGGTGCCCGGGCCGTACACGCCGTCGAGGGCGAGCACGGCGCCGTAGCCGGGGTAGCCCGAGACCCGGATCTGGAGTTGTCGGACGTCCTCGCCGGACATCCCCTCGGACAGGGTGCGTCCCCACGTGTAGCAGCCGTCGGCGTGGGCCGCGCCGGCGGTGAAGGTGACGCCGACCACGGTGGTGGCGGCGGTCAGCGCGAGCGCCGCGAGGAATCTGCCGAACCGTCGGATCACGGAGACCTCCATCGGTCTATGGAAGAAAGTCGATGGATGGAAGTTTCAACGGTGCTCTTCGATTCGTCAACAACTTCCATCGCCGGGTTCCCCACGGCGGGCCTCGCCGGTCGTCGGGCCGCTCCGTAGGATCGGCCTGTGACAGGGGTGGAACGGCACACGGACAGCGGCATGGCCGACGGCCTGGAGCGGCTCTGGACGCCGCACCGGATGACCTACATCTCGGGTGAGGACCGTCCCGAGGGCTACGAGAAGCCGAAGGGGTGCCCCTTCTGCCTCGCCCCCGGCCTGCCGGCGGAGGAGAGCCTCGTCGTCGCACGTGGCGCGCACGTCTTCGTGGTGCTCAACCTCTACCCGTACAACCCGGGTCACCTGCTGGTCTGCCCCTACCGGCACGTCGCCGACTACACCGACCTCGACGGGCCGGAGACCGCCGAGCTGGCGTCGTTCACCCAGACCGCGATGCGGGTGATCCGCAAGGTCAGCAACGCCCACGGGTTCAACCTCGGGATGAACCAGGGCGGGGTGGCCGGCGCCGGGATCGCCGCGCACCTGCACCAGCACGTCGTGCCCCGCTGGGGCGGGGACGCCAACTTCATGCCGGTGATCGGGCGCACCAAGGTGCTGCCGCAACTGCTCGGGGACACCCGGGAACTGCTCGCCCGCGCCTGGTCCTCCTGACCCGGCCCGCCCTGTTCGCCCGCGCCCGGCCCGGTAGGGCGGGCCGGGGCCGGGATCCCGCGGCGGCGGGGACTTCGCCCCGGGTCGGGCGCCGGAGGTGGCACGATGCGTCGATGGCAGTCACGACACGGACGTTGGGCCGCAGCGGCATCGAGGTCAGCGCGCTGGGCATGGGGTGCTGGGCGATCGGCGGCCCCTGGGCCGAGGGCACGCAGCCGCTGGGCTGGGGCGCCGTCGACGACGAGGAGTCCGTCCGGGCGGTACGCCGCGCGCTCGACCTCGGCGTGACCCTCTTCGACACCGCCGACACCTACGGGGCGGGGCACTCGGAGCGGGTCCTGGGCCGGGCGCTCGCCGGCCGGCGCGACGAGGCCGTGATCGCCACCAAGTGGGGCCACACCTTCGACGAGGCGACCCGCCAGGCCACCGGCGCGGACAGTTCCCCGGCGTACCTGCGGCGGGCGGTGGAGGAGTCGCTGCGCCGGCTCGGCACCGACCGGATCGACCTCTACCAGTTGCACCTCGCCGACCTGCCGGTGCCCCGGGCCGAGGCGCTCGTCGGCACCCTGGAGGACCTGGTCGCCGACGGGCTGGTCCGCGCGTACGGCTGGAGCACGGATCGCCCCGACCGGGCGGCCGCCTTCGGCCAGGGCGCCCGGCACGCCACCGCCGTGCAGCACACCCTCTCGGTGCTCCGGGACGCTCCCGAGCTGCTCGCCGTCTGCGACAAGTACGACCTGGCCAGCGTCAACCGGGGGCCGCTGGGGATGGGCCTGCTCTCCGGCAAGTACACGACCGGCTCCACGCTGCCCCGCGACGACGTGCGGGGGGTCGCACCGGGCTGGCTGGAGTGGTTCCGGGGCGGCCGGCCGGCCCCGGAGTGGCTGCGGCGGGCCGCCGCCGTGCGGGCGGCGCTGACCGCCGACGGCCGCACCCCGGCCCAGGGCGCGCTGGGCTGGATCTGGGCGCGCAGCGGGCGCACCGTCCCGATCCCCGGCTGCCGCACCGCCGCGCAGGTCGAGGAGAACGCCGCCGCCCTGCACCGGGGGCCGCTGCCGGCCGACCAGTTCGCCGAGGTGGAACGCCAGTTGGCGGCGCTCCGCTCGGCCGCGCTCCGCGAGGCCGACCGCCCCCACCACCCGAGCCCCATGCTCCCCACCGCCCGCCCCTGACGCGCCCCACCCGCCGGGTCACCGTCGATCACGCGGTTGTGGTGGGCGTCGTGCGCCCCGGATCGCCCGTTTCGTCGGGCATCTCCACCGCGCCGAGCGGCCCCTTGGCACGGTGATCGGCCCCGCGGGGAGCCCGGTCAGGGGTGGCTGCCGTGCTCCTTGCGGACCTGGTCGGCCAGGTGGGCGGGCATGGGGTCGTAGCGGACGAAGTGGCGGCGGAAGGTGCCGGTGCCCGACGTCATCGAGCGCAGCTCGACCGCGTAACGGAGCAGCTCCGTGGCCGGCACCTCGGCGCGGACCAGGGTGCGCCCCTCGGCGTCCGCGTCCGGCTCGGTGCCGAGCACCCGGCCGCGCCGCCCGGACAGGTCGCCCATCACCGCGCCGACGGACGAGTCGGACACCCGGATCACCACCTCGTCGACCGGCTCCAGCAGCGCCGGCTGGCCCTTCTCGGCGGCGTCCCGCAGCGCCAGCGCGCCGGCGGTCTGGAAGGCCGCGTCGGAGGAGTCCACGCTGTGCGCCTTGCCGTCGAAGAGGGTCACCCGCAGGTCCACCACCGGATGGCCGGCGACCAGGCCCCGCTCCATCTGGGCGCGTACGCCCTTCTCGACCGAGGGGATGTAGTTGTGCGGCACCGCGCCGCCGACCACCCGGTCGACGAACTCGAAGCCGGCGCCGCGCGGCAGCGGCTCGACCTCGATGTCGCAGACGGCGTACTGGCCGTGGCCGCCGGACTGCTTGACGTGCCGGCCGTGCCCCTTGGCCGGGACGGTCAGCGTCTCGCGCAGCGCGACCCGGACCGGCTCGGTGTCCAGCTCCACGCCGCCCGCGCGCAGCCGCTCCAGCACCACGTCGGCGTGCGCCTCGCCCATGCACCAGAGCACCAGCTGGTGGGTCTCCGGGTTGCGCTCCAACCGCATGGTCGGGTCGCCGGCGACCAGGCGGGCCAGGTTGCGCGCGAGGGCGTCCTCGTCGGCGCGGCTGTGGGCCACGACGGCGACCGGCAGCAGCGGCTCGGGCATCTCCCAGGGGGCGATCAGCAGCGGGTCGTCCTTCGCGGAGATCGTGTCGCCGGTCTCCGCGCTGCCCGACTTGGTGATCGCGCAGATGTCGCCGGCCACGCAGGCACCCACTTCGCGCAGGCTCGCGCCCAGCGGGGTGTAGATGTGCCCGACCCGCTCGTCGGCGTCATGGTCGGGGTGGCCGCGCTCGGCCATCCCGTGCCCGGAGACGTGCACGGTCTGCTCCGGGCGCAGCGTGCCGGAGAAGACCCGGACCAGGGAGACCCGGCCGACGTGCCGGTCGACGGTCGTCTTGACCACCTCGGCGACCAGCGGGCCGTCCGGGTCGCAGGCCAGCGGCGGGCGGGGCGAGTCGTCCACCCCGGCGACCGCCGGCAACTCGTGCTCCAGCGGCGACGGGAAACCGGCGGTGAGCACCTCCAGCAGCGCGTCCAGCCCGACCCCGGTCTCCGCGCAGACCGGCACCACAGGGTAGAAGTGGCCTCGCGCGACCGCCTTCTCCAGGTCCTCGATCAGCACCTCGGTGCCGATCTCCTCGCCCGAGAGGTAGCGGTCCATCAGGGACTCGTCCTCGCTCTCGGCGATGATCCCCTCGATCAGCTCGTTGCGGGACTCGACGATGGCCGGCAGGTGCTCCGGGTCCGGCTCGCGCACGTCGGCTGGCAGGCCGGCGGTGTAGTCGAAGACCCGGCGGGTGATCAGGCCGAGCAGGCCGACGGTGGAGACGCCGTCGTCGCCGAGCATCGGCAGGTAGAGCGGGAGCACGTTGTCGCCGAAGACCCGCTGGCAGAGCGCCACCGCCTCGTCGAAGTCGGCGCGCGGGTGGTCGAGCCGGGCGACGGCGACGGCCCGGGGCATGTCGACCGCCGCGCACTCCTCCCACAGGGCGGCGGTGGCGGCGTCCATCCCGTCGACGGCGGAGACCACGAACAGCGCCGCGTCGGCGGCCCGCAGCCCCGCGCGCAACTCGCCCACGAAGTCGGCGTAGCCGGGGGTGTCGAGCAGGTTGACCTTGATCCCGTCGTGCAGCAGCGGCGCGCAGGCCAGGCTCACCGAGCGCTGCTGGCGTACGGCCGCCGGGTCGTGGTCGCAGACGGTGCTGCCGTCGGCGACGGTGCCGGCCCGGCCGATCGTGCCGGTCGCCGCGAGCAGTGCCTCGACCAGGGTCGTCTTGCCCGCTCCGGAGTGCCCGACGAGCACCACGTTGCGGATCCGGCCCGGCTCGGTCACCACCGGCGCGCCGCCGGCGGCCCCCTTCTCCTGACTTTTCTGCGCCATGGGGCGCACCTCCCTCAGCCGTGGTTGGTGGCGACCGCCGCGCGCGACGGGGAAGCGGCCCGAGCGGGTTCCGCGGCGATATCCTCCGGTGCTCTGCAGGGTTGCGGGTAATCAACGGGCGGGTGGGTGAGCTGACTCACCTTCCTGGCTCGATCTCACACCTGTTGCGGGGCCGGCACAAGCCTCCGTCCTGCGCGGGTCGTTGACCGGCCGTACCGCCGGTGCCGGCGGGACCGTTATCGTGGGACCGCCATGGCGAAGATCTTCCAAGTGACGGCCCGCGCGGGGATGACCCGCGTCGTCGAGCCGGTCGCACGCGGCCTGCTCCGAGCGGGCGTAACCCCCAACGCGGTCACCGTGGCGGGCACCCTCGGGGTGCTCGTCGGTGCGCTCGGCTTCGGTGCCCGCGGTCATCTGGTCGCCGGGGCCCTGATCGTGACCGTGTTCGCGCTCACCGACCTGCTCGACGGGACGATGGCCCGGATCAGCGGCGGCTCCACGAAATTCGGGGCGTTCCTCGATTCGAGCATGGACCGGATCGCCGACAGCGCGGTCTTCGGCGCGGTGGCGTACTGGCTGGCCACCGAGCACGACCATTCGGGCGTCGCCGCCGCGCTGCTCTGCCTGGCCGCCGGCGGCCTGGTCTCCTACGTCAAGGCCCGGGCCGAGGGGCTCGGCATGACGTGCAACGTGGGCATCGCCGAGCGCACCGAGCGGCTGCTCATCGTCGGCGTCGGCGGGCTGCTCACCGGCCTCGGCGTCCGGCCCGCGTTGGAGATCGCGCTCTGGCTGCTGGCCGCCGTGTCGATCTTCACCGTCGGCCAGCGGATGGCCCACGTCTACCGCCAGGCCCAGCGGGTGCACACCCCGGGCGGGCAGGGGTGAGCGCGACGAGCGCCGGTCGGCCGCTGTCGGGGGGCCGGCGCCGGTGAATCTCACCGAGCTCGGCTACGTCGCCGGGTGGCGCGTGATCCGCGCGCTGCCCCGGCCCGTCGTGGCCGCGGCGTTCCGGGCGGGCGCCGACCGCGCCCACCGCCGCGGCGGCGGGGGTACGGCCCGACTGCGCGCGAACCTGCGCCGGGTGGTCGGCCCCGACCTGCCCGAGGCCGACCTCGACGAGCTGGTCCGCCGCGGCCTGCGCTCGTACGCCCGCTACTGGATGGAGGCGTTCCGGCTGCCCTCGCTCAGCCGGACGGAGATCCTGGCCGGCTTCCGGCTCGACGGCGAGGAACTGCTCGCGGCCGACGTGGCGGCCGGCCGGGGCGCGGTGGTGGCGCTGCCGCACGCCGGCAACTGGGACGCCGCCGGCGCCTGGGTCGCGGCGACCGGCTGGCCGATCACCACGGTCGCCGAGCGGCTCAAGCCCGAGGGCGTCTACCAGCGGTTCCTCGCCTTCCGGCGGAGCCTGGGCATGGAGATCCTGCCCACCCACGGCGGCGACCGGCCGGCGTTCGACGTGCTGGTCGACCGGGTCCGGGCCGGCACGGTGGTGCCCCTGCTGGCCGACCGGGACCTCTCCGCCCGGGGGGTGGAGGTCGACTTCTTCGGGGCCCGCACCCGGATGCCGCCGGGCCCGGCCCTGCTCGCCCTGCGCACCGGGGCGCCCCTCTACGTCGCCTCGATGTGGTACGAGGCGGACGTGGCCCGCGCGTCGATCGAGGGTCCGCTGCCGCTGCCCGACCCCGAGGAGGGCCCGCTCGACCGGCGGGTCCGGTCGCTGACCCAGCGGATCGCCGACGGTCTGGCGGCGGGCATCGCCCGGCATCCGGAAGACTGGCACATGTTGCAGCGGATGTGGCTGGACCAGCACGGCACGGGTGGCGGCGCGACCCTGCCCTCCCCGGCTGCCGGACAGGCGTAAGGGAGGCGTTGAGGCGTGCGCATCGGCATCGTGTGCCCGTACTCCTTCGACGTGCCCGGCGGGGTGCAGAACCACGTCATGGACCTCGCCGAGGCGCTGATCGGCCTCGGGCACGAGGTGAGCGTGCTCGCCCCGGCCGACGAGGACTCCCCGCTGCCGCCGTACGTGGTGCCGGCGGGGCGGGCGGTGCCGCTGCCGTACAACGGCTCGGTGGCGCGGATCGCGTTCGGCCCGGTCTCCACGGCGCGGGTGCGGCGCTGGATCACCCGGGGCGAGTTCGACGTGCTGCACGTGCACGAGCCGCTGACCCTGAGCCTGTCGCTGCTGGCCGTGCTCTCCGCCCGCGGGCCGGTGGTGGCCACCTTCCACACGGCGATGACCCGGTCGCGGGCGCTCGCCGCCGCGCAGGGGGTGCTCCAGATCGTGCTGGAGCGGATCACCGCCCGGATCGCGGTCAGCGCGCTGGCGCGCAAGGTGCAGGTCGAGCACATGGACGGCGGCGCGGTGGAGATCCCCAACGGGGTGGCCGTCGCGAAGTTCGACCACGCGCAGCCGCTGCCCGGCTGGCCGGGGGAGTGCGCGCCCGGGCGGGGCGGCGCGATCGGCTTCCTCGGCCGGTTCACCGAGGCCCGCAAGGGCTTCCCGATCCTGCGCGACGCCTTCGTCGAGCTGGCCCGGCAGCGTCCCGGGCTGCGGCTGCTGGTGGCCGGCCCCGGCGACCCGGACGATTTGTTCGGGCGCTTCCCGGTCGAGCTGCGTGACCAGGTGACCTTCCTCGGGCTGGTCTCCGAGGAGGACAAGGCGCGGATGCTGCGCAGCGTGCACCTCTACGTGGCGCCGAACACCGGCGGGGAGTCCTTCGGCATGATCCTCACCGAGGCGCTCGCGGCGGGCACCACCGTCGTGGCCAGCGACCTCGACGCGTTCCGCCGCGTGTTGGACGGTGGCCGGGCCGGCCGGCTCTTCCCGACGGGGGACGGGGCCGCGTTGCGTACCGCCCTGGCCGACCTGCTCGACGATCCCGAGGGCCGGGCCGCGCTGACCGCCTGCGGCGACCAGGTGGTGGCCACCTTCGACTGGCCGGTGGTCGCCCGCCGGGTCCTCGAGGTGTACGCGGCGGCGATCGAGGCGACCGACGGGCGGGTCATGGACACCGAATGGGTGGGGCTGGACTGACGATGTCGGGCATGTGGTGGGGGGTGGTCGCGGCCCTGGCCGTCGGGCTGGTCGCGGCGTACCTGGTCTGGACCGCCGGCCGGGTCGACCGGCTGCACGGCCGGGCCGAGCTGGCCGCCCGCGCCCTGGACGCCCACCTGCTGCGCCGCGCGGCGGCTGCCGCGGTCCTGGCCGAGCGGCGCTACGGCGTCGAGCTGTACGCGGCGGCGCGGATCGCGCTGGACGCGCAGCCGGACGAGCGGGAGGCCGCCGAGAACGACCTCACCCGCCAGTTGCGTGCCGTGGAGCTGGACCCGGCCGATCCGGACTGCGAGGCGGTGATCGGCGCCAGCCGACGGCTCGCCCTGGCCCGTCAGGTGCACACCGACCTGGTTCGCGACGCCCGCGCGGCGCGCGGCCGTCCGGTGGTGCGGCTGTTGCGCATGGGGCGCCGCCGGCCCTGGCCGCGCTACTTCGACATCGACGACCCCACCCTCACCGTCCCGGCGGACGTCCCCGCCGGCTGAGGCGGGCACGGACCCGACGGAAACGCCCGGACGGGACGCCGGGCGCATCCGGCGACCGGGCGGCGGCGGGGCGGTGACGACTGCCACAGGGCAGGCCACCGTGGGTCTGATTGGCTGTCGGACGGGCGTTGGGACGGCCGTAGCATTTTCGCAGCCACCCCACCCCGAGCACGTCGAGGAGCGATGACCCGTGCCCGAAACGAGTGCCCAGAACGCCAGCGCCAGCCCGGTCACCGGCACCGCCCGCGTCAAGCGCGGCATGGCCGAGATGCTCAAGGGCGGCGTGATCATGGATGTGGTCAACGCCGAGCAGGCCAAGATCGCCGAGGACGCCGGCGCCGTCGCCGTGATGGCGCTGGAGCGGGTGCCCGCCGACATCCGCGCCCAGGGCGGGGTGTCCCGGATGAGCGACCCCGACATGATCGACGGCATCATCGACGCCGTCTCCATCCCCGTGATGGCGAAGGCCCGGATCGGCCACTTCGTGGAGGCCCAGATCCTCCAGTCGCTCGGCGTCGACTACGTCGACGAGTCCGAGGTGCTGACCCCGGCCGACTACGCCAACCACATCGACAAGTGGGCCTTCACCGTTCCCTTCGTCTGCGGCGCGACCAACCTGGGCGAGGCCCTGCGCCGGATCACCGAGGGCGCGGCCATGATCCGCTCCAAGGGCGAGGCCGGCACCGGTGACGTCTCCAACGCCACCACCCACATGCGCAGGATCCGCCAGGAGATCCGCCGGCTGGGCTCGCTGCCGACCGACGAGCTGTACGTGGCCGCCAAGGAGCTCCAGGCGCCGTACGAGCTGGTCAAGGAGGTCGCCGAGAGCGGCAAGCTGCCCGTGGTGCTGTTCACCGCCGGTGGCATCGCCACCCCGGCCGACGCCGCGATGATGATGCAGCTCGGCGCCGAGGGCGTGTTCGTCGGCTCCGGCATCTTCAAGTCCGGCAACCCGGCGCAGCGGGCCGCCGCGATCGTCAAGGCCACCACGTTCCACGACGACCCGGACGTGCTGGCCAAGGTCTCCCGGGGCCTGGGCGAGGCGATGGTCGGCATCAACGTCGACGACATCCCGCAGCCGCACCGCCTGGCCGAGCGCGGCTGGTGAAGGTTGTTAGGAAGGGCACCTTCCTAACGCCTGAGGTAGAGGAAGGGGCCCTTCCTAACGAGGAGAGGAGCGGCAGATGGGCGACGCACCCGTGATCGGTGTGCTCGCGCTCCAGGGCGACGTACGCGAGCACGTCGCCGCCCTCGCCGCGGCGGGCGCGGACGCCCGCCCGGTGCGCCGGGCGCAGGAGTTGGACGCGGTGGACGGGCTGGTGATCCCCGGGGGCGAGTCCACCACGATCAGCAAGCTCGCCGACATCTTCGAGATGCGCGAGCCGATCGACAAGCGGATCGCCGGCGGGATGCCGGTGTACGGGTCGTGCGCCGGCATGATCATGCTGGCCACCGAGGTCCTCGACGGCCGGCCCGACCAGCGCGGCTTCGCCGGCATCGAGATGACCGTGCGGCGCAACGCGTTCGGGCGGCAGGTCGACTCGTTCGAGGCGCCGGTGGCGATCACCGGCGTCGAGGGCGGGCCGTTCCACGCGGTGTTCATCCGGGCGCCGTGGGTCGAGCGGGTCGGCGACGGCGTCGAGGTGCTCGGCACGGTGACCGAGGGTCCGGCCGCCGGGCGGATCGTGGCGGTCCGGCAGGGCAACCTGCTGGCCACCTCGTTCCATCCCGAACTGACCGGCGACGCGCGCGTGCACGTGTACTTCGTGGAGCTGGTCCGGGCGTCGCGCTGAGCGGTGGCGAGCCGTGCCTTGCTTTCGCCCCGTCTGTCCTGGTCCGGGCGGGCGGGGCGTGGCGGCGAGGCGCGGCGCGGTGACAGCGGGCCGCCGGGCGTCGGTAGGATTGCCGAGATTCGGCAGGGCCATCTGCCCGTCACGGCTTCCACCAGGGCTGACCGGCACCACCGCGTGCGCCGGTGGGAGCGGGGCGTGCGCGGTGCGGTCGATGCAGACGGCGGGTAGCAACGGAGGTAACAGATGTCCGGCCACTCAAAGTGGGCGACGACCAAGCACAAGAAGGCGGTCATCGACGCCAAGCGCGGCAAGATGTTCGCCAAGCTCATCAAGAACGTCGAGGTCGCCGCGCGGACCGGCGGTGGCGATCCCGCCGGTAACCCCACGCTCTACGACGCCATCCAGAAGGCCAAGAAGAACTCGGTCCCGAACGACAACATCGACCGCGCCGTCAAGCGCGGCTCCGGCCTGGAGGCCGGCGGCGCCGACTACCAGACCATCATGTACGAGGGCTACGGCCCGAACGGCGTGGCGCTGCTCATCGAGTGCCTGACCGACAACCGCAACCGCGCGGCCACCGAGGTGCGCACCGCGCTGACCCGCAACGGCGGCTCGTTCGCCGACGCGGGCTCGGTGTCGTACATGTTCTCCCGCAAGGGCGTGGTGATCGTCCCCAAGGCCGGGACGACCGAGGACGACGTGATGATGGCGGTCCTCGACGCCGGCGCCGAGGAGGTCAACGACCTGGGTGAGGCGTTCGAGGTGGTCTCCGAGCCGACCGACCTGGTCGCGGTGCGCACCGCGCTCCAGGACGCCGGCATCGAGTACGAGTCGGCCGAGTCGGCGCTGATCCCGAGCGTCAACGTCCCCCTCGACGAGGACGGCGCGCGCAAGATCTTCAAGCTGATCGACGTCCTGGAGGACTGCGACGACGTGCAGAACGTCTACGCGAACTTCGACGTCTCCGACGAGATCATGGCCGCCGTCGGCTGACCTGCGGCGCTGATATACGCACCTCCCGGATATATATTTGTCCGGGAGGTGTTTCATGGCGAAGACTCTGTTGGATCTCGACGAGGATCTTCTTGCCGAGGCGACCGCCGCCCTCGGTACCGCCACCAAGAAGGAAACCGTGACGGAGGCCCTTAGGCAGGCGGTGGAATCCAGTCGGAAGCGTCGGCAGCGCGCGCTGGCGGACCTTCAGGAGGTCGCCGACGAGGGGGGCTTCCAGTTCGACCGACTCGACGAGCTCGACCGGTGAGATATCTGGTTGATACGAGCGCGCTGGTCCGCATCGTGCGCCGTCAGGTTGATCCGCAGTGGTCCGAGCTGGCGACCCGCGGCCTGATCGCCCTCTGCGACCCCGTGCTCGTGGAGACCTTGACCATCGCCGATGCCAAGGCGTATGACCGGGTCGAGCGCGGCCTGCGGGATCTGTACCCCTGGGTGCCGGTTCCCGACGACGCCTGGCAGGTCGTGCAGGCGGTGCGGGCGGAACTCGCCAGCCAGAGCGCGCATCAGGGGTTGTCCGTGGCCGACTACCTGGTTATCGCCACCGCCATCCGCCTGAAGCTCGTGGTGCTTCATCAGGACGCCGACTTCGAGACGGTGGCGAGGCTCGTGCCGCAACTGAGCGAAGAGCGGATCGGCTGACGGCCGCGGCAGGAGCGCTGGTTGCGGTCCGCTTCCGACGTCTCCGACGAGATATGGCCGCCGTCGGCTGACCCAGGGCGTCGGCTGAGCCGCCGCGCCTCCGGGGCGGCCGCCGCCCGGACGGGCGAAATTTCCGGATGATCATCCGGACACCCGCCGTTCGGAAAGCTCGCATAGGATCTCCCGCTGTTTGATCTTTTTGAGCAACGGAGAGACATGCGAAGGACCCTCACCGCCGCGGCTGCCGTCCTGGCGATTCCCGTCCTGGCCGGCGCCGTCGCCCCGCCGGATGCGACGGCCGGCCCGTTGCCGACTCCGGGCCGGGGCGTGGCCGTCGGGACGTCGCGCCCGCCGGTGGCGCCCCCGAACATGCCGGCGACGGTGTACGGGGGCGCGTGGCCCTCGGGCCACGTGCAGGGAGTGGCGGTCGACTGGAGCCGCGGTCACGTCTACTGGTCCTTCACGAACCTCCTGGTCAAGACGGACCTCGACGGTCGGGTCGTCGGCACGGTGACCGGCTTGACCGGCCACCTCGGCGACCTGGACGTCAACCCGGAGGACGGCCGCGTCTACGGCTCGCTGGAGTACAAGGCGCAGCGGGCCTTCTACATCGCCATCTTCGACGTCGCCCGGATCACCCGGATCGGAATGGACGCCGAGACGGACGGCGTGATGACCACCGTCTACCTGAAGGAGGTCGTCGACGACTTCACGGCGGACCTGGACGGCGACGGCGTCTTCGACGGCGACACCGGGCAGACCGCCGACCACCGGTACGGCGCCAGCGGCATCGACGGGGTCTCGTTCGGCCCGGCGCTGGGCACCGCCGGCGGGCGGAACGTGCTGATGGTCGCGTACGGCATCTACCCGAACACGACGCGTACCGACAACGACCACCAGGTGCTGCTCGCGTACGACGTGCGGCGGTGGAGCCTCCTCGCCCGTCCGCTCAGCCAGACCACACCGCACCGGAGCGGGCCAGGGCAGCCGTACTCCAAGGTCTTCGTCCGGACCGGGAACACCACCTTCGGCGTGCAGAACCTGGAGTACGACCGGCACACCCGCCGGTGGCTGATGGCGGTCTACCGGGGCAGCAAGCCGGAGTTTCCGAACTGGACGCTCTACGCGATCGACGCCACCGTCGCCCCACAGGCCGGTGTCATCACCGGCCAGCCGGACGGCGCGACCGGGTGGATCGTCCCGCTGGCCCCGGCCGGGCTGACCGATCCGGCCACCGGGATCCGCGGCTGGGAGGGGCCGGGCAGCTTCGGCCTGGAGGCGCTCGGCGACGGGCGGTTCTACGTGGTCAGCAGCGGGACGACCACGGTGGACGGTGAGCGGCGGCAGACCGGCACCGCCGTCCTCCAGCACTGGACGGGAGCGACGCCGAACCCCTTCACCACGGCCGGATCCACCGTCGCGGGGCGCCGACCCGCCGCCCGCGCGGTGGTCTCGCGGCCCCGCTGACCCTCGACGAGGACGGCGCGCGCAAGGTCTTCGACGTCTTGGCGAACCGCGACGACGCGCAGAGCGGCTACGCGAACGGTGACGCCGGCGCTCGGTAGGTTGGGGGAGTGGATCGTCCGGGTCGGGTGGAGCGAGACGGCGGGCGGGGCGGGAAGGTGCACCGCTTCGCCCCGGGCGACCTGGTCGTCCGGCGCGAGGTCCTGCACGGCGAGGTGTGGTTCGGCTGCCCGACCGTCTGCGTCGAGGACTCGCCCGACCTGCTCGTGCTCTACCTGCCCCCGGGCGCGGAGTTCGGCTTCCCCGAGACCGGGCGGTTCCCGTGCGGGCGGCACCCGTGGCAGGTCGCCGGGCACCGGGCGTGGAGCGGCCACGGCAAGCTGATGCTGCACCGCCCGGGCGAGGCGCACTCCGTCGACGTCTTCTGGACCGGCCCGGAGCGCGCCTTCGCCGGGTGGTACTTCAACCTCCAGGACCCGGTCCGGCGTACCCCGATCGGGGTGGACACCCTCGACCACGAGCTGGACCTCTGGTGGCCGGCCGACGCCGCCCGCTACGTCTGGAAGGACGTGGAGATGTTCGCCCAGCGCCTCGAAGAGGGGCGCTATCCCGGGATGGCCGACGCGATCCGCGCCGAGGGCGACCGGATCGCCGCCCTGCTCGACGCCGGAGAGCGGTGGTGGGACGAGGCGTGGGCGTCGTGGCGGCCGGACCCGGCGTGGCCGGTGCCGGCCCTGCCGGCCGGCTGGGACACCGTCCCTCCGACCCGCTGACCGCCGCCCTCCGACCCGCCGGCTCCGGGGCCGAGCGTGCCTCGGCCCTGCTCGTCAGGACCCGGGGCGGGGCATGACCGGACGGACCTCGACCGGGCGCCCGGGCCCGCCACCGGCGCGCGACGCGTACTCGGGGACGCCCACGCACGTGAACAGCAGCGCCGCGAGGTCGTCCGGCTCGCCGAGCAGGCCCGGGACCTCCGAGTCGAGGAAGGTCATCCCGGAGGCGCCGGCGCCCAGGGCGTACGCCGCGAGGTGCAGCCGGCCCTCGACGAGCCCGGCGGCGAGCTGGGCGTCGCGGTAGCCGCGGTCGTCGAGCGCCGACAGCGGGGTGGCCCCGACGACGACGTACGCCGCGTCGCCGGCGAGCGCCTGGTCCAGGCAGACCCGCAGCAGCTCGTCGCGCAGCTCCGCGGCCCGCAGCGGCGTCGTCAGGTCGGGCCAGCGGTAGAGACCGGGCGCCACACCGTCGACGCCGTGCACGGCCACCCAGTGCGGCACCGGCACGCCGCGCAGGGCGGCGGCCAGCGGCCACTCCAGCAGGGCGCGCGGCAGCGTCCGGGACCGGTCCATGCGGCGCTGCGACCCGCGCCGGCGTACCACCTCGTCGAGCGGGTCGGACGGCGGGAACTCCGGCAGCGGCGCCGCCTCCGGCCAGGGCACCCCGAGTGTGTCCCGCTCGCCCGCGCGCTGCGCGGCGGTGCACAGCGGCAGCTCGACCGGCGGCAGCTCACCCGGCACCGCCGTCGCGGTGGGGCCGATGGCCGGCTCGCCGTCGCCGAGGGACAGCAGGGCGAGCGGATACTCGTGCACCCCGTCCGCGCCGACGAGGCGGCGTAGCGTGGCGTCCGGGAACAGCGTCCGCAGCCGTGGCGCGAGTCCGGCGCTCGCGGCCGCCGCCGACAGTTGGGACAGCAGCGTCCCGGCGTCCCAGTAGAGGTGCCGCCAGCCGCGCTCGGCGTACCGCCACCCCGTCCGCCACGGCACGCCCGTGACCACGAGCGTGGTGGCCGCTCCGGTGGCGGCGGGGGCGACCTGGACGAGCGCGTGCCGCGCCGGGTCGTACCAGTGCACGCCGTCCGGGACGCCCGCGACGTCGCGGGTGCTCGCGTAGACCTCCAGCGGGAAGCGTGCGCCGGCCGAACCGGCGGCCCGGTAGAGGAACGGCCGCCCGTGGCGCTCGGCGGTGCGGACGACGCCGGCGCCGAGGAAGAGCACGCGGCCGAGCTGCGCGGCGTCGAGGAGCTGCGCCCGGCCAGCGGCGCCCGCGAGCACCGCCGTCGCGGGGATCCCCGGGTCGGGCAGGTCGCGCGGCAGGGCGACGACGGGCAGGCCGTCCGGATAGCCCTTGAGCTGCGGCGGCAGGGTCTCGGGGTCGTTCGGCACGAGGTCGTGGCGGATCCGCGGGTCGTCCCCGGGCACGTCCCAGTCGCGGTCCGGCACGTACGACGTCAGCCGGTGCAGCAGCCCGGCGCCGGAGTCGAGGTCCACAGCGGCCATCCTGCCAGGGCGCGCGGCCCCGCACCGCGGTGACGACCGCACCGACCACCCCGCCCCGCGCGGGGCCTAGCCTCGGGGCGTTCCTCGTCCGTCCACCGCCGGAGGCCACCATGACCGATCCGATCCCGCCGGCCGCGTCGTTCGCCGGCATGCGGCTGATCTGCGCGGAGGCCGTCGCGGCGACCCCGGTCCGGGTCGCGGTGGACGCCCTGGAGGCCGCCCTGCGGGCGGGCCTCGACCCGGAGCGGGAGACGCCCCGCTCGAAGGTGACCACGCGGGGCGGCGAGCTGCTCGTCATGCCCGCGACGCGGGGCGCGTACTCGGGCTGCAAGCTGCTGACCAGCACCCCCGACAACGCCGGTCGCGGTCTGCCGCTCATCCAGGGGGCCTTCGTCCTCTTCGAGGGCCCGGAGCAACGCCCGGCGGCGCTCGTCGACGGCACCGCCCTGACGAACCTGCGTACACCCGCCGTGTCCGCGCTCGCGGTGCGGCACCTGCTGCCCCGCGCGGCGGACGACGCGCTGCGGCTCACCGTGTTCGGCACCGGCCCCCAGGCCCGCGCCCACGTCGAGGCGATGCTGGCGCTGCACGCGATCGCCGAGGTCTTCCTGGTGGGACGGGACGGCCCACGGCGCGACCGGCTCGCCGCGCGGTGCGACCGGGCGGGCGTCCCGGTGCGGCTGTACGAGCCCGGCTCGGTCACCGACGCGGTGACGGCGGCGGACGTCATCTGCTGCTGCACCAGCGCGTCGACGCCGCTGTTCGACGGTGCCCTGGTCCGGCCCGACGCCGTCGTCGTCGCGATCGGGTCGCACTCGCCGGACGCCCGCGAGGTCGACGACCGCCTCGTCGCCCGCTCCCACGTCGTCGTCGAGTCGCTGGCCGGCACCCTGCGGGAGGCGGGCGACATCGTCGCTCCGCTGGCGGCCGGCGTGCTGCGGGAGGAGGACCTGCGTCCGCTCCGTGACGTGGTGACCGGTCGCACGCAGGTGCCGGCCGGTCGACCACGGTTGTTCAAGGGGACCGGAATGCCGTGGCAGGACCTCGTCGTCGGCGTCGAGGTCTACCGCGACGACCTCACCCGGCGGCCCGGGTAGCCGGCGCTCCATCGGGCAGACGTCCGCGCGGCGCCTGATCGGTGGGCCGACGTCCGACCGGCCCCGGTCGGACGTCGGCGGTCACGTCACCGTGCGGCGGCCGGGCCCCGGTCACAACCCGAAGAACGCGAGGTAGGAGTCGAGCTGGTGGGCGAGCATCGGCTCGCCGGGGTGCGCCCGCAGCCCGCGCGCGCGGGCCTCGGCCAGCAGGGCCGTCTCCGCCGGGGTCATGATGATGTCGGCGACCACGGCGTCCGCCGGCAGTTCGGCCACCGGGAACGGCAGCGGGTCGTCGGGGCGCAGCCCGAGGGGGGTCGCGTTGACCGCGAGGTCGGCGTCGGCCAGTCGCGGTCGCGCCGCCCCGGTGACCCGGTCCGGGTACGCGGCGGACAGCCGTCGCCGCAGCGTCTCCAGCCGACCCGGGTCGGCGTCGGCCAGCCGCAGCTCCGCCACGCCGGCGTCGAGCAGGGCGACGGCGATGGCGCTGCCCGCCCCGCCCGCGCCCACCACGCACACCCGGCGGCCCCGGGGATGGTGTCCCGCTGCGGCCAGCCCGCGGACGAACCCGTCGCCGTCGAAGGTGTCCGCGGTCCAGGTCCCGTCGGGCTCGCGCCGCAGGGCGTTGGCGCTGCCGGCCAGGCGGGCGCGGTCGCTGGCCCGGTCCGCGAGGGCCAGGGCGGCGGCCTTGTGCGGCACGGTGACCAGCATCCCGTGCAGGTTGCCCACCCTTTGCAGGCCGCGTACGACCGGGGTGAGGTCGGCCGGTGCGACGTGGACCGGGACGAGCACCGCGTCGGTGCCGCGGCGGGTCAGCACCGGATTGAGCAGGCCGGGGGCGCGCACCTGCGCGATCGGGTCGCCGAGCAGCGCGTACAGCCGGGTGGTGCCGCCGATCTCCGTCATGCCGCGCCTCCGTGTCGATGGCCGACGCCCAGGGCTGCCCGTCCCGCCGGCCGGGTGCCGCGCCGCGCCGACGCTATCGCGGGCCCGGACGCGGGGCCCCGCCGGGTTCGCGCCCGTCCGCCGAGCCGGTCCCCTTCCGCCCGGCCGGCCGCCGCCGCTCCGTAGGGGACGGTGGGGCGTCCGACCCCCGGAGGCGCGGGGCGGGCGGACGCGGCGGTACGGGGTGCCGGACCCGGAACCCGTTGCCGGCACCCCTAAGATCGCCGCAAGGATCTTTCGCCGGAGAATATTTAGTGATATCAATCTCGCACCCGATCCCTCTCACCCCCGGAGTGCGACGTGCGGAGAACCCGCTTCCTGACTCTCGCCCTGAGCCTCGCCACGGCTCTCGGCGCCAGCCTGTCCCTGTCGGCCCCCGCCCAGGCCGCCGCCACCGACCGCTACGTCGCCCTCGGCGACTCCTACGCCTCGGGCGTGGGCGCCGGCAGCTACACCAGCGAGAGCGGCTCCTGCCAGCGCAGCACCAACGCCTACCCCGCGCTGTACGCCGCCAACATCAAGCCCGCGTCGTACCGCTCGGTCGCCTGCTCCGGCGCCACCACGACCAGCGTGATCAACACCCAGCTCTCCGCGCTCAGCTCCACCACCAGCCTGGTCAGCATCACGGTCGGCGGCAACGACGTCGGCTACTCCAACATCATGACCACCTGCGTGCTCAAGGGCACCACCGAGTGCGTCGCCGCCGTGCAGGCCGCCGAGGACAAGGCCCGCGCCCAGCTCCCCGGCCTGCTGGGCAACGTCTACAACGGCATCAAGACCCGGGCCCCGAACGCCCGGGTCGTGGTCGTCGGGTACCCGGTCTTCTACCAGCTCGGCACCGTCTGCGTCGGGCTGAGCGCCACCTCGCGTGCCAAGATCAACGAGGCCATCAACCTGGTGGACGACATCACCCGCAGCGCGGCCAACGCGGCCGGCTTCACCTTCGCCGACGTGCGCTCGGCCTTCGTCGGGCACCAGCTGTGCAGCTACGGCGAGAAGTGGCTGCACGCCCTCAACTACCTCAACCTCGGCGTCTCCTACCACCCGACCGCGGCCGGCCAGTCCGGCGGCTACTACCCGGTCTTCCGCAACGCCGCCGGCTGACCCGACCGCGCGCCACCGCCGTCGCGTACCGGCTGATCCGGCAGCCGCCCGCGACGGCGGTGGCGCGCGTCCGTCCCGGCTCCCGGTGGTCCTCGCCCGATCACCACGTACCGGGCCGACCGGCCGCGGCGGCCCGGCACGTGGTGGGCGTGCCGGGCCGCGCCGTGCGTCAGCCCCGGACGCGGTACGCCCGGCCGGCGCCCCGCGACACCGCTCAGCCCACCGCCTCGCGCGACCGCCACGCCGTCCGGACCGAGGTGCGGCCGTTGGTGCGCAGCAGCGAACCCTCGTACACCCGGGCCCCCGCCGCGACGAGCGCGGCGGCCGCGACCAGCAGCAGGGCCAGCGACAGCAGCGGCTCCCAGCCGGCCGCGTCCCCGGTGAACAGCCGCAACGGCATCGCCGTGGGCGCGGAGAACGGCAGGTAGGACAGCACCCGCATGGCGGTCGCGTTGTCGTTCAGGAAGATCACCGCGAAGAACGGCAGCATGACCGCGAGCTGCACCGGCATCGACACGCCGGCGATGTCCTCCTGGCGGTTGACCAGCGCCCCGGCCGCCGCCCACATGGCCGCGACCAGCACGAAGCCGAGCAGGAAGAACGGCACGAACCAGCCGATCGCCGGGGCCAGCAGCGAGAGCAGCCCGCCGCTGTCGCCGAACTGCACACCCACCACCGCGACCAGGGCGACCAGGGCGATCTGCCCGAGGGCCAGCAGGGTACCGGCGACCATCTTGCCGGCCAGCAACGCCCGGACCGGCACCGCGGCCACCAGGATCTCCACGATCCGGGTCTGCTTCTCCTCGATGATGCTCTGCGCGATCTGCACGCCGAAGGTCTGCGAGGTGACGAAGAAGACGAACGCGAAGGCGAACGGCACCAGGAAGGCCACCACCGGGTCCACCGCGTCGGGGTCCAGCAGCCGCACCGGGGGCTGCGTGCTCAGCGCCGCGACCACGTCGTCGGGGGCCTCGTCCATGGCCAGCACCGCCGGCCCGGAGACCACGGCGGCGTCCACGTCGCCGTCGCGGACGGCCTGCTCGGCGGCGCGGTCGTCGGGCGCCAGCCGCACCTCCAGCCCTGCCTCGCGCAGCGGGCCGGCCGCCGCCTCGGTCACCGCCACGCTCGACGGGCCGCCGGAGAGCAGCGGCGGCAGGATGGTCGCGGCGGCGGCGATCAGCAGGAAGAACAGGGTGCTGATCAGGAAGGTGCGGTCGCGCAGCTTGACCCGGATCTCCCGGGCGGCGACCAGCCGGGTGGCCTGCCAGGCGTTCATCGGGCGACCTCTCGGAAGATCTCGGTGAGGGACGGGCTGACCGGGCGGAACGCGCGCACCGGGCCACGGGCCAGCGCCGCGTGCAGCACCGCCTGCTCGTCCGCGCCGGGCGCGAGGTCGAACACGGCGCGGGCGCCGTCCAGGTCGACCAGGGTCACCCCGGGCTGGTCCCGCAACCAGCCGGCGTCGGTCTCCACCACCAGCTCGAACCGGGGCACCGTGTACGTCGCGCGCAGCTGCTCCCGGCTGCCGGCGGCGCGGATCACGCCGCCCGCGATGATCACCAGGTCGTCGCAGAGCCGCTCCACGACGTCCAACTGGTGGCTGGAGAAGAGCACGGGCACGCCCGTGGCGGCCCGCTCCCGCAGGACCGCCACGACCGTGTCCACGGCCAGCGGGTCGAGGCCGGAGAACGGCTCGTCGAGCACCAGCACCTCGGGGTCGTGCACCAGCGCGGCGGCGATCTGCGCGCGCTGCTGGTTGCCCAGCGACAGCGTCTCCAGCAGGTCGTCGCCGCGCTCGGCGAGCCCGACCCGCTCCAGCAGCGCGTCCGTGCCGCGCCGCGCCGCGGCGGCCGTCATGCCGTGCAGCCGGCCCAGGTAGGCCACCTGTTCCCGGACGCTCATCTTCGGATAGAGGCCGCGTTCCTCCGGCATGTAGCCGAAGCGACGGCGGGCCTCCCGGGTCAGCGGAGCGCCCTGCCAGCTGACCTCCCCGGCGTCCGGGGCGAGCACCCCCAGGATGATCCGCATGGAGGTGGTCTTGCCGGCGCCGTTGCCGCCGACGAAGCCGGTCATCCGGCCGGCGGCCACGTCGAAGGACACGTTCTGGAGCACCCGACGGTCGCCGAAGCTGCGGTCGACACCGTCGAGACGGAGCACACTGGTCACGCGGTCAAGCTAGATCGTCTACTGCCCGCTGCCGTCCGCCCGGAGGCTGAGCGGGCAGGTCCCCCGCGCGGCGGAGGCCGGTCAGCCGCCGGGCCGCACCACCCCGTGTTCGTACGCGAAGACCACCGCCTGCACCCGGTCGCGCAGGCCGAGCTTGGCCAGCACCCGGCTGACGTGCGTCTTCACCGTCGCCTCGCCCAGGTGCAGCTCCGCGGCGATCTCGGCGTTGCTGGCACCCCCGGCGACCAGGACGAGGACCTCCCGTTCGCGGGGCGTCAGGTCGCGCAGCGCCGCCTCGGGAGGCATCCGCGCGCCGCCCCGCCCGGCGGGGGCGCCGGGGCGGGCGAAGGTGGCGATCACCCGCCGGGTGAGTTCCGGGGCGAGGAGGCCGTCGCCCCGGGCGAGCACCCGGATCGCCTCGACCAGCTCCTCCGGGGTGCCGTTCTTGAGCAGGAAGCCGCTGGCCCCGGCGCGCAGCGCGGCGAACAGGTAGTCGTCCCGGTCGAAGGTGGTGAGGATCAGCACGGCCGGCCCGCCCGGCTCGTCCTGCTCGGCCGTGATCCGCCGGGTGGCCTCCAGCCCGTCGACCCCGGGCATCTCCACGTCCATCAGCACCACGTCCGGGCGCAGCGCCCGGGTCATGCTGACGGCGCGTTCCCCGTCGGCGGCCTCCCCGACCACCTCGATGTCGTCCTCCACCTCGAGGATGACCCGGAAGCCGGTGCGGACCAGGTGCTGGTCGTCGGCGAGCAGCACCCGCACCGGCCGGTCGGCGTCGGGCACCTCGCGGTCGGCGCCCACGCCGGGCACCTCGGGGTCGGCGGTCACGCCGGACGCCCCGCCGCGACCGGGAGCGGGAACCGGGCCCGTACCCGCCAGCCACCGCCGGCCCGTGGGCCGACCTCCAGCGCCCCGCCGTGGGTGGCGACCCGCTCGCGCATCCCGACGAGGCCCAGCCCGTCGGCGTTCGCGGGGCGGGTGGCCCGTCCGTCGTCGGTCACGTCGACCTCCACCTCGTGCGCCAGGTAGCGGATCCGCACGTCGAGTGCGGTCGCCCCGGCGGCGTGCTTGAGCGCGTTCGTCACGGCCTCCTGGACGACCCGGTACACGGCCTGGGAGACCGACTCCGGCAGCGGCACCCGGTCCCCGTACACCCCCAGGGTGGCCCGCAGGCCGGCCTCGCGGGCCCGGTCGACCACGGCCGTGACCTGGTCGATCGCGGCGGGCCCCGGCTCGTCCGGGCGGTCGTCGCGGGCGCGGAGCAGGCCGAGCATCCGGCGCAGCTCGTCCACCGCCGTGCGGGCCGTCTCCTCGATCGCGCCCAGCGCCGTGCGGGCCTTCGCCGGGTCCTTGTCGAGCACCCGGCGGGCGGCGGACGCCTGCACGCCCATCACCGACACGTGGTGGGCGACCACGTCGTGCAGCTCCCGGGCGATGCGGACCCGCTCGCCCACCACCGCGTGCTCACGGACCTCGGCCTGCGAGCGGCGCAGCTCCTCGGCCCGCGCCTGCACCTCGTGCTGCCGGCGGGCGGCCAGCCACGCGGTCTCCCCGAAGAAGTACGCGAACCCGAAGAAGAGGCCGTTGACCAGCACCCCGTTCACAATCGCGGCGAGCACGGGGGGCACCGGCCCGACCGCGCGGTCGAACGCGTCGGCGGGGATCCTGTCGATGGTGACCGCGTAGTAGATCCCCAGCCACGCGAACATGGTGGCGATGACGCCGATCCGCAGCCGGCGGGCCAGCCGGCGGTCCGGCCCCCAGGCGCCGAGCGAGTAGAGGGCCGCGAACAGCGCCCACGAGGAGAGCTGCGACTCCGGGGCGGAGCGCGCCTGCGCGGCGACGAACGCGACCGAGACGACCAGGAGGGTGGCGGCGGGGAACCGGCGTCGCCAGATCACCGGCAGCGTCACCGCGACGGTCCAGAAGACCTGCTCCGGCCCGGAGGGCGGCGGCCCCAGCAGGAAAGCCCCGGTGCTGCGGGCGAGGGTGAGGCTGACCAGCGCCAGGACGACCGTGGCCAGCCCGACGTAGACGTCGAGCCGCCGCTGCTCCGGGGAGGGCCCCGGCCGCCGCCAGTCGTCGTCCGTCACGGTGTTCACCCTGGTCAGGATTCCATCCCGCTGGTCGGCGTCGGCCAGGCACCCTGCCGGGCGGCCACGTGCGGTCGCCGCGCAGCCGGGGCTACGCGATCCGCGCCCCTGTCCGTGTCGACCTTCTCCGTCCCGCCTGTTCACTCTCTGCTGCTCCGGCGACTACGGTCGGAAGGCGTCGACGGGGCCGCCGGCCGGTGGTGCCGGCGGGCACGGCGCCGGTGCGGGCGCAGGCGGTGATCGGCGGGGCTGTGGTGGAGGTGTGATGGGAGTCGGGCAGTTGTCCACGCTGGAATTCCTCGGCGGCGAGCTGCGCCGGGCGCGGCGCGACCGGGGGCTGAGCCAGGAGGAGCTGGCCAAGCAGATCAACTACTCCTCCTCGCTGGTCGGGATGGTGGAGATCGGGCACCGCACCCCGTCGCAGGACTTCGTCGGCCGGGTCGACGCGGCGCTGGAGTCCGAGGGCTTCTTCGAGCGGCTGCTCACCCTGGTCCGCGCGGACGCCGCGCCGCCCTGGCTGCGGGAATGGATCTCGGTGGAGGCGGAGGCGACCCTGATCCGCTGGTTCGAGCCGTCGCTGATCCCCGGCCTGCTCCAGACCGAGGCGTACGCCCGCGCGGTGCTCACCGGCGGGGGGATGCTCCGCGAGGCCGAGGTGGAGCAGCGGGTGACCTCCCGGCTGGCCCGCCAGGCGGTGCTGACCCGGGAGGCCCCGCCGGAGGTCGTCTTCGTCGTGGACGAGGCGGTGCTACGCCGGCAGATCGGCGACCGGCAGGTGATGGCCGAGCAGTTCGCCACCTGCTCGCGGTCACCGGGTCGCCGCACGTCGACCTGCACGTGGTGCCCGCCGACGTCGGCATGCACGCCGGGCTGGCCGGCGCGTTCATCCTGGCCCGCACTCCCGAGGGCGGCGAGGTGGCGCACGTGGACACCCCGCTGCGCGCGCACGTGAGCGACCGCTCGGGACGACGTTGATAGCCTGCAACGCAGGTGGGAGAACCTGCGGGGCGAGGCGCTGCCCCGCCGGGCGTCCCGGGAACTTCTCGCGGAGGTGGCGGAGTCGTGGACCTGACCGGCGCGATCTGGCGGAAGTCCACCCGCAGCGACAACGGCGGGTCCACCTGCGTCGAGGTGGCGACGAACCTTGTCGACGTGGTGGGCGTACGCGACAGCAAGGATCGTGGGGGGCCGGTGCTGGCCTTCGGCCCCGTGGCCTGGACCGGCTTCCTCGCCGCGGCCACCGCCGGCGCCCTCCGGCCCGCTCGTCACGGCTGACGGCCCGGCACGTCGGGGCGTGCCGGGCCGCGTGGCGCGGTCGGGTCAGCGGCGGTCGCGCAGCGTCTTGACCACGCTCTCGACGACGTCCCAGAGCACGATCAGCGCCGAGCCGGCGACCACGATGGTGGCGACGGTGTTCAGGTTCTCGCCCTCGCCGAGCCACTCGAAGCGGGCCACGAGGTCGGGGTTGAGCAGCCGGTCGGTCGACATCAGCCAGACCACCGGCACCGCGAAGGCCAGGTCGAGCACCGCGTTCGCCCCGACCAGCGGCCAGGTCCAGCGCCCGGCCCGGTACTTGGCGATCTCCAGGCCCACGGTGGCGACCAGCACGGCGATCAGGAACGGCAGCCAGAAGCTCCACAGCGCCGGGTCGAGGATCGGCAGGTTGCCGTCACCGTCGGCGGGGACGAACGACCGGAAGTGCTGCATCGGCAGGTAGGCGATGAAGATCGCCAGGAAGCCGATCGAGGCGGCGGTGTCGGTCAGGGTGATCTGTCGGTCGCCCGGGCCCTCCGGGAGCTGGTCGACGCTCCAGTCCGGCAGGTGCAGGGGGGTCCTGGTGCGCTCCAGTACCGCGAAGACCAGGGTGACCCAGAAGGCGATCTGGAGGGCCACCGTGAGGGCGGTGGCGATGCCCTCGCCGACGGCCCCGCCGGCGTTCTCGCCGTCGGTGGCCGCCAGCAGGCCGACGATCACGCCGGCCGTCGCCGGCACGAAGCTGAGCAGCAGCTTCAGCAGCCGCTCCCAGGCCAGATAGTAGGTCGGCCCGATGAGCTGCAACCGGCGGTCGGAGTAGCGGGCGGCGAGCCGCGCCGGGTCGCCCAGCTCGGTGAGCACCTCCCGTTCGGCGGCGGTGCCGTCCTGCCCGCCGGTCGTGCGGCCCTCGACCATGTCCTCGATCGAGGCGCGCAGCTCGGTGGCGATCTCCTCGCGGCGCGCGACCGGCACCGAGCGCAGGGTCGCGGCGAGGTAGCGGTCGGTCAGGGAAGTCATCGGTCGGCTCCTTCGATCAGCCCGGTCAGGGAGGTCTGCACTGCGGCAAGGTCGGCGAGGAGTCGGCCCAGCACCGACTCGCCCTCCTCGCTGGTTTGGTAGAACTTGCGCGGCCGGCGCTCCTCGGTGTTCCACTCGCTGGTCACCAGCCCCTGCTCCTCCAGCCGCCGCAGCAGCGGATAGAGCGTGTTGGCGTCGACCGGGAAGCCGTGGTCGGAAAGGCGTTGCAGCAGCGCGTAGCCGTAGTCGGGGCGCCGCAGGGCGACGAGGCTCGCCACCACCACGGTGCCCCGACGTAACTCCTGGAGGTGCGTCCGCAGGATCTCGTCGCTAACCATGCGTCACACCATACTGTGTGACACACACTATCGTCCAGTGCTACATCATCGTGCGACCCTCCATCAGTGTGTTCCGGCCACGCGGACGGCGGCGGACCCAGGGGTCCGCCGCCGCCGGTGCCGGTCGCTCAGCAGGACCGGCCCTCTCGGAACGCGCGCTCGACGAAGGCCGCCGGCCCGACCTGGAGGTAGCCGACACCGGGCCGGATCGGGTGACTGGTGAACAGCTCCACGCGGCTGCCGACGCGCACCAGGTACGCCGACGCGTCGCCCGCGTCGTTGCGGATCAACGAGCCCCGCCGGCCGTAGATCTCCTCCAGCTCCCCGAAGGACATGCCCACCGCCGCCCCGGCGGGCGTGCGGGGCGGCGCGGTGGCCGTGCCGACCTCCACCAGCCGCCCGTGCCGGAAGGCCAGCAGGATCTTCCCGGCCCAGGCCCCCGTGACGCCGGCGCGGACCACTCCGGCGCACTCGGGCGCCACCCAGTCGATGAGGCCGGCCGCCGACAGGCGCGCCAGGCTGGTTCCGATCCGGAACGGGCCCGCGCCCCGCACGCTGATGACCCGGACCTCGTCCCGGCCGGCGGCGGCCGGGCGGGCGTCGGCCCGGGCGGCGCCGCCCGCCGCCGCGCCGGGGCCTCCGCCGGAGCGGTCGGCCGGCGGCCCGGCGGCGGCGTCCGGCCGGGGCGCGGCGGCGGCCGGGGCCACCGCGGTGATCGGCATGAGCCCGGCCGTGACCAGCAGGGCGGTGACGACGGTGTACGAGAGACGGTGCACGGGGATCTCCTCCTCCGGAGTCCGAATGTCCTTGCCCTGTTGGTCATCCCGCCGGCCGGATCGGTTCGTCGGGTTTGCGACCGGCGGGCTCCTCGTCCGGCCCGCGCTCCGCCACCGCGCGGATCGGAGGGCTGCCGCCGGCCCGGCACGCCGTCTACTGTCGAGTCGGAGCGGCGACCGGCGGGGCCGGTGGCGGGGGTGGTGCGGTGACCAGTCCGGCGCGGATCGGGCCCTACCGGATCGAGCGGCTGCTCGGCGTGGGGTCGTTCGCCACGGTCTGGTTGGGCCACGACCCGGTGCTCGACGCCCGGGTCGCGATCAAGGTGCTGGCCGAGAACTGGCACCACGACCTGCGGGTGCGGGAGCGGTTCCTCGACGAGGCCCGCCTGCTGCGGCGGCTCGACGACGAGCGGCTGGTCCGGGTCCACGCGGTCGGCGAGCTGGCCGACGGTCGGCCGTACGCGGTCCTGGCCTGGGCCGACGGCGGCAGCCTGCGCGACCGGCTGGCCGCCGGTCCCGTGCCCGCGCCGGCCGCCCTGGACCTGCTGGCCGAGATCGCTGCCGGCGTCGCCGTCCTGCACCGCCACGGCGTGGTGCACCGCGACCTCGCCCCGGGCAACGTCCTGTTCCGGTCGGGTCCGGACGGCGAGCGGGTGCTGATCGCCGATCTCGGGCTCGCCAAGGCGCTCGCCGCCGCCTCCGGTCTCACCGTCCGGGCCGGCACCCCCGGCTACATGGCACCGGAGCAGGACGACCCCTTCGCCGTCGTCGACGCCCGCGCCGACGTGTACGGGCTGGGCCGGCTCGGTGTGCGGCTCCTCGGCGCGGACGCGGAGCGCGTGTCGGGCGGCCAGCTGCCCGCGGGTGGGGCGATCCGGCTGCGGGAGGGCGTGTCGCCGCAGGTGACGGCCGTGCTCCGCCGGGCCACCGCATCCCGGCCCGAGGACCGGTACCCGGACGCCACCGTCTTCCGTGCCGCCCTGCGGCGCGCCGCCGCCGCGCCCGCCCGGCCGGATCCCGTCCCGCCCGGCAGGGCCGCCGGTCCGCCCCCGCCGTCCTGCGCGGGCGGACCGACGCGCGTGGGGAACCGGCGGCCGGGCCGACGGCGGCTCGGGGCCGTGGGTCTGGGTGTCGCGGCGGTGGTCGCGGTCGGGGCCACGGCGGGCGACGCCGCGACCGTCGGTCGGCCCGCCGGGACCTGGACGAGCGGGCCGGTGACGGTCCGGTTGCTGCCTGGATGGCGGGCCACCGGCACCGGCTGGGCCGGCCAGTACGGCCCCGACGGCCGGCTCGAACCGGCCCTGGTGATGTCGCCCGACCCGCACCGGTGGGCGGTCGACCCGACCGTGCCGGGCGCCTTCGTCGGCCTGTCGCCCAGCATCGCCGCGCGTACGAGCCCGGCGGGATTCGTCGCCGAGCGTCCCCACGCGGCGTGCGTGGCCGCGCCGGTACGCCGTACCCGGCAGGCGGGCGTGGACTGGGTGGTGGCCCGGTTCACCTGCGACCAGGGCCGGCCCGAGGTCGTCGAAGCCGCCGGGCTCGCGCCCGGCCGTGCCGGGCTGGTCTACGTGCAGATCACGCCCCCGGCCGGCAGCCGGGCCGACTTCGTCGACACGCTGCTGGCCGGGGTGGCGGTGGGTTAGCCGCCCTGGGGCCCGCCCCGATCCGCCGGCCTTCCGGCCCGGTCGCCGTGCGGTGCGGACGCCGCCGCCTGGCCGAGGCGGTCCCGCAGGAACTCCTCGAACGTCAGCAGCCGGGGGAACCGGTTCCGCAGGCCGGCGATGTCGGCCTGGTATCCGCTCTCGGCGAACCACGCGTACATGCGCTGGTCGATGGGTTGCGGTTCCAGGCGGGTCGGGGTGCCGGTGAGCGCCTCGTAGATCTCGGCGACCCGGGTGAAGGTGAGTTCGTCACCGGCGATCTCGATCTGCGTGCCGAGGTGGTCGGAGGGGTGCGCGAAGGCGTGCGCGGCGATGCGGCCGACGTCGTCCGAGGCGATCATCTGGAGCGGTCGGTCGGGTACGACCTGCAGCCGCAGGACGCGTTCGCCCCGAACGTCGGCGTAGTGGAGAAGATTGTTCATGAAGAACGCCGGGCGCAGGATGGTCGCGGGCAGGTCCAACGCCTGGATGTGTCGCTCGATCTCGGCCTTAATCTCGAAGTGGTCGATCCCGGTCCGGCGTTCCGCACCGCCCACCGAGCTGTAGACCAGGTGTGCGACACCGGTTTCCTCGGCCACGTCGGCGACGGTCTTTCCCTGCCTGACCTCGGCCGCGAGGGTGTCGGGAGTGTGCGCCAGGGCCTGGACGCTGAAGACACCGTGGACACCGCGCATCGCCTCGCGGAGCGAATCGGCGTCGTCCATGTCCCCCTCGACCAGGGTGGCGCCCTGCTCCTCGAGGCGCCGCGCCGCCGGCTTGGCCCGATCGCGGACGAGCGCCCGCACCTGCCAGCCGTCCTGGAGCAACCGGCGTGCGGTGGCGCCGCCCTGGTTGCCGGTCGCGCCGGTCACGAGAATCGTCTTCCGCTCCGTCATGACGGTCCAGCCTAGGGAAAGGGCTGGTCAGCCCGACGTCAAGGGGCCGGGCATCGACGGGGTTGCCCGCCGGGCGGTCGCCCCACCCTCCCTCGCGTCGGAGTCACCGCACCACCACCGTGACCGTGTGCGTCGTACCGCCCTGCGGGATGCGCACGGCCACGGTGCCGGGGCGGACGAACCGGACGTCCACCACCCCCGCCTCGTAGCTGCGGGAGACGAGGTCCTCCCGGTCCACGGTCACCTCGCCGGGGCCGATGCCGATGATCCGTAGCACCCCACCGGTGGCGAAGCAGAGCGAGGTGAGCAGCGCCAGTTCGGTCTCCGCCAGCACCAGGTCGTAGCGCACGGCCCCGTGACAGGTGCCGGGCAGTCCGCCCGGCGACGACGTCGCGGTCGGCGTACGCCCGGCGGCGGTCGTCGGGGGCGGGGCCGGCGGGGGCCGTCGGGTCGGCGGGACGACGGCGGACGGGCCGGGCGCGCTCGGCGCGGGCGGGAAGGCGGACGACGGGGAGGCCGACGCCGGGCCGACGGACTGGCTCGTCGCCACGGCCGGCGGCTGCACGGGCAGCGGTGAGACCGGCGCGCCCTGGCGGCCGCACCCCGCGACGGGCACGGCCACGGCCACGGCGAACACCGCGACCGTGGCGAGACGCTGCGCGGCGAACCGGAAGCCCCCGGACCCGCGCGACCCGACCGCCCCACCCCGGCGGTGGATTGTCGTCACCGCCGCCCCTCGCCGGTGGCGGGCTCCCCGGACAGCCGGTGCCGGAGCTGCCGGCGGGCCTCGTGGATCCGCGACTTGACGGTCCCCTCCGGCACGTCGAGCAGGTCGGCGATCTCCCGGTAGCCCAGCCCGAGGACGTCCCGCAGGGTCACCGCCTCGGCCAGTTCGGGGCGCACCGCGTCCAGCGCGTCGAGCAGGTCCAGCCGGGTGCCGGCGACCACGCTGGTCCGCCGGGGGT
Organism: Micromonospora sp. NPDC023814; assembly: GCF_040639595.1. NCBI lineage: Bacteria > Bacillati > Actinomycetota > Actinomycetes > Micromonosporales > Micromonosporaceae > Micromonospora > Micromonospora sp. NPDC023814. The sequence goes on along the minus strand of NZ_JBFAAF010000057.1, from coordinate 11,184 downwards.
CCGGCAACTCGGGCAGCGGCGCGCCGCCGGCCTCCACCAGCCAGCGCCGGCGCAGCGCCCGGTACGTGGAGCGGGCCCGGTTGGCCGTCAGCCGGTAGAGCCAGGTGTGGAACGACGACCGGCCCTCGAACCGGGTGATGCCCCGGGCCAGCGCGAGCAGCGCGTCCTGGCACGCCTCCTCGGCGTCCTCCCGGTGGGGCAGCAGGCGGGCGCACAGCCGCAGCACCTCCGGACGCACCGCGGCCAGCAGCGCGTCGAGCGCCGCCGGGTCGCCGTGCGGGGCCGACACGGCCAGGTCCTCGATACCGTCCGCGAGGGGCATCAGGTCGTCCAATGCTCGCCGGTATGCCGTCCGACCAGGCTACGGCCACCACCGTCCGGCGTGCCCGGACGAGTCCGGCAACCGACTGTCGGGGCCGTCCCGGGCGGCGGCCGGGGAGATCCACACCACCCCGGCCCGCTCCGCCCCGCGCGGCGTCTGGAGCGGCCTCTTCCGGCGGCGATAGGGTAGGCCGACCGACCTCGACCATCCCATGATCCGACCCGGGGGGCGCCACGCATGGGCGATTCGTTCGCGCATCTGCACGTGCACACGGAGTACTCGATGCTCGACGGGGCGGCCCGGCTGAAGGACCTCTTCGCCGAGGTCAAGCGGCAGGGCATGCCGGCGGTGGCGATGACCGACCACGGCAACATGCACGGCGCGAACGACTTCTACAAGCAGGCGATGGCCGCCGGGGTCAAGCCGATCCTCGGCATCGAGGCGTACGTGGCGCCGGAATCACGCTTCCACAAGCAGCGGGTGCGCTGGGGCCGGCCGGAGCAGAAGAGCGACGACGTCTCCGGCAGTGGCGGCTACACCCACATGACCATCTGGGCGCGGAACAAGACCGGCCTGCACAACCTCTTCAAGCTGACCAGCCGGTCGTACACGGAGGGGTTCTTCGTCAAGTGGCCGCGGATGGACGCGGAACTGCTCGCCGAGAACGCCGACGGGTTGATGGCGACCACCGGCTGCCCCTCGGGGGAGGTGCAGACCCGGCTGCGCCTGGGCCAGTACGACGAGGCGCTCAAGGCCGCCGCGAGGTACCAGGAGATCTTCGGCAAGGAGAACTACTTCCTGGAAGTCATGGACCACGGCATCAGCATCGAACGCCGGGTCCGCCAAGAGCTGCACGACATCTCCCGCAAGCTGGACATCCCGCCGGTGGTGACCAACGACTCGCACTACACGCACGAGGCCCAGGCCGAGGCGCACGACGTGCTGCTCTGCGTGCAGACGGCGGCGAACGTCGCCGATCCCAACCGGTTCCGGTTCGACGGCAGCGGCTACTACATCAAGTCCGCCGACGAGATGCGCGCCGTCGACAGCTCCGACCTCTGGCTGGAGGGCTGCCGCAACACCCTGCTGGTGGCGGAGAAGGTCGACCCCGCCGGGATGTTCGAGTTCCACAACCTGATGCCGCGCTTCCCGGTCCCGGAGGGGGAGACCGAGGAGTCCTGGTTCCGCAAGGAGACCTTCGCCGGGCTGGCCCGGCGCTACCCCGGCGGCATACCCGAGGGCCACGTCAAACAGGCCGAGTACGAGCTGGGCGTCATCATCCAGATGGGCTTCCCGTCGTACTTCCTCGTGGTCGCCGACTTCATCCAGTGGGCCAAGAACCAGGGCATCGCCGTGGGCCCCGGCCGCGGTTCGGCCGCCGGCTCGCTGGTGGCGTACGCGCTGGGCATCACCGACCTCGACCCGATCCCGCACGGCCTGATCTTCGAGCGCTTCCTCAACCCCGAGCGCGTCTCGATGCCGGACGTCGACATCGACTTCGACGAGCGCCGGCGCGGCGAGGTCATCAAGTACGTCACCGACAAGTGGGGTGAGGACAAGGTCGCCCAGATCGCCACCTTCGGCACCATCAAGGCGAAGGCCGCGATCAAGGACTCGGCCCGGGTGCTCGGCTACCCGTACGCGGTCGGCGACCGGATCACCAAGGCGATGCCCCCGGCGGTGATGGGCAAGGACATCCCCCTGGAGGGCATCTTCGACCCCAAGCACCCCCGGTACGCCGAGGCCGGCGAGATCCGGGGCATGTACGAGGCCGAGCCGGACGTCAAGAAGGTCATCGACACCGCCCGGGGCATCGAGGGGCTGATCCGGCAGACCGGCGTGCACGCCGCCGGCGTCATCATGTCCGCCGAGCCGATCATCGACCACATCCCGCTGATGCGCCGGGACTCCGACGGGGTCATCATCACCCAGTTCGACTACCCGACGTGCGAGTCGCTCGGGCTGTTGAAGATGGACTTCCTCGGCCTGCGCAACCTGACCATCATCGACGACGCGGTGAAGAACATCCAGCTCAACCACGGCAAGGAGCTGGACCTGCTCGGGTTGCCGCTGGACGACCGGGCCGCGTACGAGCTGCTGGCCCGGGGCGACACCCTGGGCGTGTTCCAGCTCGACGGCGGGCCGATGCGCTCCCTGTTGCGGATGATGAAGCCGGACAACTTCGAGGACATCTCCGCCGTCCTCGCCCTGTACCGACCAGGCCCGATGGGCGTGGACTCGCACACCAACTACGCGCTGCGCAAGAACGGCCTCCAGGAGATCACCCCGATCCACCCGGAGCTGGAGGAGCCGCTGCGGGAGATCCTCGCGCCCACCTACGGCCTGATCGTCTACCAGGAGCAGGTGCAGCGCGCCGCGCAGATCCTCGCCGGCTACACCCTCGGCCAGGCCGACCTGCTGCGGCGGGCGATGGGCAAGAAGAAGAAGGAGATCCTCGACAAGGAGTTCATCCCGTTCCGGGACGGCTGCCGGGAACGGGGCTACTCGGACGAGGCGATCCAGAAGGTCTGGGACGTGCTGGTCCCGTTCGCCGGCTATGCCTTCAACAAGGCGCACTCGGCGGCGTACGGCCTGGTGTCGTACTGGACCGCGTACCTGAAGGCGCACTACCCGGCCGAGTACATGGCGGCGCTGCTCACCTCCGTCGGCGACGACAAGGACAAGATGGCGCTCTACCTCTCGGAGTGCCGCCGGATGCGCATCCAGGTGCTGCCCCCGGACGTGAACACCTCCGCCGGGCCGTTCACCCCGGTCGGCAAGGAGATCCGGTTCGGTCTCGGCGCGGTACGCAACGTCGGGGCGAACGTGGTCGCCGCGATCATGCGCTGCCGGGAGGAGAAGGGCGACTACGCCGACTTCTACGACTTCCTGTCGAAGGTCGACGCGGTGGTCTGCAACAAGAAGACCATCGAATCGCTGATCAAGGCCGGGGCGTTCGACTCGCTCAAGCACTCCCGCAAGGCGCTGCTCGCGGTGCACGCGGAGGCCATCGACGCGTACGCCGACGTCAAGCGCAAGGAGGCCGTCGGCCAGTACGACCTCTTCGGCGCCGGCTTCGGCGACGCGGACACCAGCAGCACCACCGTGATGCCGGTGATCGGCGAGGGGGAGTGGGACAAGCGCGACAAGCTCGCCTTCGAACGCGAGATGCTCGGCCTCTACGTCTCCGACCACCCGCTCTTCGGCCTGGAGCACGTCCTCGGCGCGGCGGCCGACTGCACGATCGCCGCGCTGTCGGAGGAGGGCACCGTCCCGGACGGGGCGGTGGTCACCCTCGCCGGCATCCTCTCCGGCGTGCAGCGCCGGGTCACCAAGCAGGGCCGGGCCTGGGCCTCGGCCACCCTGGAGGACCTGGCCGGCGGCGTGGAGGCGCTGTTCTTCCCCAACACCTACGAGGTGATCGGGCAGTACATCGCCGAGGACGCCATCGTGGTGGTCAAGGGGCGGGTGGACCGGCGCGACGACACCCCGCGCATCATGGCGATGGACATGTCCATGCCCGACATCAGCAGCAACCCGGCGAGCAAGCCGATCACCCTGACCATCCCGGTGACCCGGTGCACGCCCCCGCTGGTCGAGCGGCTCAAGGAGACCCTGGTGCTGCACCCCGGCGACACCGAGGTGCACGTCAAGCTGCTCAACGGCAGCAAGGTCACCACGCTGCGGCTCGGCCCGTTCCGGGTGGCGGCCACCACCGCGCTGATGGGCGACCTGAAGAGCGTCCTCGGCCCCGCCAACGTGAGCTGACGCCGCCAGGGCCGGCGCCGGGGCCGCGAGTGCGGGATTGGCCGTCCCGGTACGCGCCGCGGGTGACTAGCGTCGGCGGTGTGGAGATCGCACAGGCGCAGAAGCTGTGGCAGCCGCAGCCGGGTTGGCTGAACACCGCCAGCTACGGGCTGCCACCCGACCCGGTGTGGGACGCGGTGCAGGGGGCGCTGGCCGACTGGCGGACCGGGCGTACCTCCTGGGAGGGCTGGGGCGAGGCGACCGAACGGTCCCGGGCCGCCTTCGCCGGCCTGGTCGGGGTGCCGGCCGCCGACGTCACGGTCGGCAGCACCGTCTCCCAGTTGCTGGCCCCGGTCGCCGCCGCGCTGCCCGCCGGCGCGACCGTGGTGGTGCCGGAGGTCGAGTTCACCTCCAACCTCTTCCCCTGGCTGGTGCAGGCCGAGCGGGGCGTCCAGGTGCGCACCGTGCCGCCGGCCGGGCTGGCCGACGCGATCGACGCCGGCACCGACCTGGTCGCGTTCAGCCTGGTGCAGTCCGCCGACGGCACGATCGCCGCGTACGACGAGATCGTCGCGGCGGCCCGTGCGCACGGCGCGCTCGTCGCGGTGGACGCCACCCAGGCGTGCGGCTGGCTGCCGTTCGACGCGAGCCGAGCCGACGTGGTCGCGGTCGGCGCGTACAAGTGGCTGATGGCGCCGCGCGGCTCCGCCTTCGCCTACCTCGCCCCGGCGCTGCGCGAGCGGCTGCGCCCCGACGCCGCCGGCTGGTACGCGGGCAGCGACCCGCACGCCTCCTACTACGGCCCGCCGCTGCGCCTGGCCGACGACGCCCGCCGATTCGACATCTCGCCGGCCTGGTTCAGCTGGGTCGGCACGGCCCCCGCACTGGAACTGCTCGCCGAGATCGGCGTGCCCGCCGTGCACGCGCACGACGTCGCGTTGGCCAACCGGTTCCTCGCCGGTCTGGGCCGGCCGACGGGCGACAGCGCGATCGTCACCGTGGAGGTGCCCGGCGCGGCGGAGCGGCTGGAGCGGGCCGGGGTCCGGGCGGCGGTCCGCGCCGGCCGGGTCCGGGCGTCCTTCCACGTCTACTCCACCGTGGACGACGTCGACCTCGCCCTGGACGCGCTCACCGGCTGAGCCGGGGCGCGCGCCCAGGGCGAGCGTCAGCGCCGGTGAGCCGTCACTTGGCGCCGGTGATGATTCCGGGGTTGATGCAGAGCCCGGGGTTGCTGCCGTTGCGCTCGGCGATCTCCAGGCACCGCGACACCTTGTCGACCTTCGCGTTCGTCTCGGTGATCTGCTTCTGGATGGCGGCGTTCTTCCGGTCCTGCTCCAGGTTCCGGGTCTGGGCGAGCTTGTCCTGGAAGGCCTTGATGTTGCCCTCGGTCTTGTCGTCGTGGTTGACCCGGGTGATCGTGACCGACAGGATGTCGACGTCGCTGGAGAGCCGCGTCTCCGCGCTGGTCTTGATGCTCTCGGCGAAGGGCTTCAGGTCCACGTTCAGGTTGCCGGTGTTCGCGTCGATCTTCTCCAGCGGGTTGTACGTGGCGAAGGCGTCGTTGACGGCGCTGTCGAGCTGGACGCCCACCCGCTGACCCCGGAAGCTGTCGAAGTCGCCCTTGTAGTCCATGAACTGCTTCGGCGCGTTTTCCGGTCTGACCTGCCACTCGACGAGCACCTCGACGCAGGCGTCGGCGAGCGTGCCGGTGCGGACCCGGACGCAGTTCTCGCCGCCGATGTGGTCGTACTTCTGCCGGCCGGCGTCCCACTCGCCGACCTTCTGCCACGGGGCGACCCACTTCAGGCCGGAGCCGGTGACCTTGCCCGTCGGCTTGCCGAAGCTGGTGACGATCCCGACCGAGCGGATCGGCACGGAGTGGGCACTGGAGCCGACGACGAACACCACCACGCCGACGAGGCAGCCGAGCACCGCCAGGGTGGCGGTCCGCTTCGTCGAACTGGCGCGCGCGCCGAGCGCGAGCGCGCCGGAGATCGCCAGACCGGCGGCGAAGATGATCGCAACAGTGAAGCCGAAGGGCATGCGCTCGGCACCTTTCGCGGGAGGGGTCCATCACCCTAGGGACACGGGTCAAGGCGGGGCGCAGCCGGGGGCGCGGCCGTGGGGCGCCCACATGGGCGTGGTACGGAACGGTCCTGACAGTCAGATTCGTCGATGTCGTCTGCCGGGGTGGCCGGGCGGCGAGTGGCGTTCCCACACGTCCGGGCGCCCCGGAATGTGGTGTCCATCGACATAGTTCGACATTCGGCGCGGCCGTAGGTTTCCAGGACGCGACGGCCATGTGACCGCGGTCACCGACCCGACCGTCGCGACACCTACGAAGGAGTAGGCGATGGCCGGGCAAGCGCTCCTGTCGGCTCGCGGGCTGACCCGCGACTTCCGGGGCTTCCGGGCGGTCGACGGCGTCGACCTCGACATCGCGGCAGACAGCGTGCACGCGCTCGTCGGCCCGAACGGCGCCGGGAAGACCACCCTCTTCAACCTGCTGACCGGGTTCCTGCAGCCCAGCGGCGGCCGGATCGAGCTGGCCGGCCGCGACGTCACCGGGCTGCCGCCCGAGCAGGTCGCTCGGCTCGGCGTGGCCCGGTCGTTCCAGATCACCAGCCTCTTCCCGCAGCTGTCCGCGCGGGAGCACGTCGAGCTGGCGTTGCAGAGCCCGAGCGGGCTGGGCTGGCGGTTCTGGCGCTCGGCGAAGCTGATGCGCCGCTACACCGACCGGGCCGGCGAACTGCTCGACATGGTCGGGCTGGCCGAGCTGTCCGAGGCCCCCGCCGAGGCGCTGGCGTACGGGCGCAAGCGGGCGCTGGAGCTGGCCATCGCCCTCGCGCTGGACCCGAAGGTGCTGCTGCTCGACGAGCCGACCGCGGGCATGGGCCTGGAGGACGTCGACCGCACCGTCGACCTGATCGCGCGCGTCCGGCAGGGCCGGACCGTGGTGATGGTCGAGCACAACATGAGCGTGGTCGGGCGGCTCGCCGACACCGTCACCGTCCTGCAGGCCGGCAAGGTCCTCGTCGAGGGCCCGTACGAGCAGGTCCGCGCCGACGAGCGCGTGATCACCGCATACCTGGGAGCCGCTGATGCTGCGCATTGAGAACCTGTCCGCCTGGTACGGCGAGGCGCAGGTGCTGCGGGAGGTCAGCCTCGACGTCTCCGCCGGCGAGGTGGTGACCCTCGTCGGGCGCAACGGGGCCGGCAAGTCCACCCTGCTGCGCTGCGTGATGGGCCTGCACGCCGGCCAGCGTGGCACCGTGGCGCTGGACGGCCGGGACGTCGGGAAGCTGCCCGCGTACCGGCGGGCGCGGCTGGGGCTCGGCTGGGTCCCCGACGACCGAGGCAGCTACGCCACGCTGAGCGTCACGGAGAACCTCACCCTGCCGCCGACGGTCGGCCCCGATCCGTGGCCGCTGGAGCGGGTGTACGAGGCGTTCCCCGCCCTCTACGAGCGACGGGACTCGGCCGCCACCATGCTCTCCGGCGGCGAACAGCAGATGCTCGCCCTCGCCCGCGTGCTGCGGATGGGCGCCCGGCTGCTGCTCTGCGACGAACCGACCGAGGGGCTCTCGCCACTGCTCGTGCAGCAGGTCGGCGACCTCCTGCGCGAGGCCAAGCGGCACGGGGTGACCGTGCTGCTGGTCGAGCAGAACCTGCACTTCGCCACCGGCGTCGCCGACCGGCACTACCTGCTGGCCGAGGGACGCATCGCGGAGGCGATGGAGAACTCCGAGGTGCAGTCGCGGGAACGCGAGCTGCTGTCGTACCTCGGCATCTGATTTTTTTCGATTTCGACGACCCGCGCGCCGCGTGGGGGTGGAGGGATGAGCATGCGTAGGACGGTGGGTGTGGCCGCCGCGTCGGCGGCGGCGATGGTGCTGGTCGCCGGATGCGGCGGCGGTGGTCCCCAGTCGGGCGGGGACCAGAAGCTGACCGGGGGCAAGATCGTGCTGGGCGTGCTGAACGACCAGTCGGGTGCGTACTCCGAGCTGTCCGGCAAGAACTCGGTCAAGGCCGTCGAGATGGCCATCGCCGACTTCAAGGCGAAGCACGGCGACAAGGCGGTGACCGGCGACATCACCGTGGAGACCGCCGACCACCAGAACAAGCCCGACATCGCCAACAGCAAGGCCGCCGAGATGTTCGACCGCAAGGGCGTCGACCTCATCCTCGACGTGCCGACCTCGTCGGCGGCGCTGAAGGTGGCCGACGTGGCGAAGGAGAAGAAGAAGCTCTACTTCAACATCGGCGCCGCGACCACCGACCTGACCGGCAAGAGCTGCAACAAGTACACCTTCCACTACGCGTACGACACCTACATGCTGGCCAACGGCACCGGCAAGACCACCACCGAGCAGGTGGGCAAGAACTGGTACATCCTCTACCCGAACTACGCCTTCGGTCAGGACATGGAGAAGAGCTTCTCGAGCGCGATCACGGCGGCCGGCGGGACCGTCGTCGGCAAGGACGGCGCGCCGTTCCCGAACACCAGCGGCGACTACTCGACGTTCCTGCTCAAGGCACCGACGCTGAACCCGAAGCCGCAGGTGCTCGGCACCATGCAGGCCGGCGCCGAGCTGGTCAACGTGGTCAAGCAGTACAACGAGTTCAAGCTCCGGGAGAAGGGCGTCGGGCTCGCCGTGGGCCTGATGTTCATCACCGACATCCACTCGCTGACCCCGGCCGCGCTCGCCGGCACCACGTACACCGACGCCTGGTACTGGAACTTCGACGCCAAGAACCGGGAGTTCGCCGACCGGTTCCAGAAGGAGACGGGCACCCGGCCGTCCTTCGCGCACGCGGCCAACTACTCCGCCGCCACCCAGTACCTGGAGGCCGCGCAGGCCGCCGGCACGGACGACGCCGACGCCGTGGTCAAGGAGTTGGAGGGCAAGACCGTCGAGGACGTCTTCCTGCGCAACGGCAAGATCCGCGCCGAGGACCACCGGGTCATCCACGACGCCTACCTCGCCCAGGTGAAGCCGCAGTCCGAGGTGAGTGAGCCGTGGGACTACGTCAAGGTCCTCAAGACCATCCCCGCCGCCGAGGCGTTCCGCGCCCCGTCGGCGGACTGCAAGATGTGACCAGGGCATGACCGGCTTCTTGCAGAACACGTTCAACGGGTTGGTGAGCGGGGCGTTCTACGCCCTGCTCGCCCTCGGGCTCGCGGTCATCTTCGGGATGCTGCGGGTGGTCAACTTCGCCCACGGGGCGTTCTACATGCTCGGCGCGTTCGGCGCGTACGTCCTGCTCAGCGAGGCGGGCGTGCCGTTCTGGGCGGCGTTGGTGATCATGCCGGTGGGGTTGGGCCTGCTCGGCATGGCACTGGAACGGGCCTTCATCCACCGGCTCACCCGGCTCGACCCGCTCTACAACTTCCTGCTCACCTTCGGCCTCACGCTGATCCTGCAGGACCTGGTGAAGCTTCGCTACGGCGTGCAGTCCAGCCCGTACGAGACCCCGTCCGCGCTGAGCGGGTCGGTCGACTTCGGGCTCTTCGACTTCCCCACCTACCGGGTCTTCATCCTGGGCTTCGCGGTCGCCGTCTGCGTCGGCGTCTGGTGGGTGCTGACCCGCACCCGGATCGGCATGGTGGTGCGGGCGTCGACCGAGCGGGCCGAGCTGACCCAGGCGTTCGGCATCAACGTCGGCCGCTGGGTCACCCCGGTCTTCGGCTTCGGCATCGGTCTGGCCGCGCTCGCCGGGGTGCTGGCCGCGCCGATGCGGGCTGTGAACCCGCTGATGGGCGTCGACCTGATCATCGTGGTCTTCGCGGTGGTGGTGATCGGCGGGCTCGGCTCGATCTTCGGGTCCGTGGCCGCCGGCTTCGGCATCGGCCTGGTCCAGGCGTGGGGCGAGGCGTACCTGTCCGACTTCCCGATCGTGTCGCAGACGATCGTCTTCATCGTGATGGCCGCCGTGCTGCTCTGGCGTCCGGCCGGGCTGTTCGGCCGTGAGGAGGCACCGGCATGACGAGCACCGTCGACACCGCGACCGACGCCGGCCGCCCGGCGCCGAGATCGGGGCTGGTCGCCGTGACCCGGGCGCCCGGCTGGGTCCGGTACGCGCTGCTCGCCGTCGGGCTGCTGGTGGCGTTCTGGCTGCCCAACGGGCTCTACCCGGCGGTGGCGGTGGACATCCTCTGCTGGGCGCTGTTCGCCGTCGCCGTGGACCTGCTGCTCGGCTTCACCGGGCTGATGTCCTTCGGGCACGCGGCCTTCTGGGGCGCCTCCGCGTACGTCACCGGGTTGGTGGCCATCCACGCCGGCCTGCCGTTCCCGGTGGCGGTGCTGGCCGGGGCGCTCGCCGCGGCCGTGCTCGCGGTGCCGATCGGCTACCTGGCCGTGAAGCGGACCGGCATCTACTTCGCCATGGTCACCCTGGCGTTCGCGCAGATGGTCTACTACGTGGCCAACGAGTGGCGCTCGGTCACCCGGGGCGAGAACGGCCTGCAGGGCGTGCCCCGCGAACTGTTCGGGTTGGACCTCACCGACGACTACTACTTCTACTACGCGATCCTGCCGATCGTGCTGCTCGGGCTGGCCGGCGCCTGGCGGATCGTGCACTCGCCCTTCGGCCGGGTGCTGGTCGGCATCCGCGACAACCCCGCCCGCGCCCGCGCGCTCGGCTACCCCGTACACCGCTACAAGCTGACCGCGTTCGTGCTGTCGGGCTTCATCGCCGGGCTCGGCGGCGGGCTGTTCGCCGTCGGCCACCGCTTCGTCTCCCTCGACGTGCTGCACTGGACCACCTCCGGCAAGGCCGTCATCGTGGTGGTGCTCGGCGGGATCGGCACGCTCTGGGGCGGGGTGCTCGGCGCGGCCATCCTGGTCCGTCTGGAGGACTGGCTGTCGTTCTCCGGGTTCGAGGCGATTGGCCTGGTCACCGGCGGCATCTTCGTCCTCGTCGTGCTGGTGTTCCGGCGCGGCATCTGGGGCAGCGCCGCCGCCCTGGCCACGCGCTGGCTGGCAGCCCGCCGCCGGTAGTCCCGCGCGGTGGTGGAGATGGAGATGTGCCGCTGGCCGGCGCCCGTGTCGGGTGCCGGCCAGCGATCCCCCTTGTGGTGAATGTCTGTGTGTCAGCTGTTCCAGTGTTCGGCG
>NZ_JBFAAF010000056.1:0-51356 GCF_040639595.1 Micromonospora sp. NPDC023814 | reverse complement strand
CTGCCGGGGCGCCCCCCCCTCTCCCCTCGCGGGCCTGCTCGCTTGGGGCGTACCCGGCGGTCGTGGGCTCGGGGGGCCCCCGGCCGGCCGACCCTCCCGGGCCGCCCCAGCGGGGCCCCGGCCCGGCCGGCCCGGCGGCCCCCGCCTCCGCACCGGAGTCCGCGCGCCGGGCCCCGGCGGCCGGGCGACCGCAGCCCGGGCCGGACGGGCCCGACCGACGCCCCCGACCCGACTCGGGCCCCCCGACCGGCCCGCAGGGCGGCCCGGCCACGGGCCGTCAGGGCGGTGCGCCGGGCGGCCCGCGTCCGCCCGTCGGCCCGTCGGCCGATGTGCCCACCGGCCCGCGTCCACCCGTCGGCCCGCCGGCCGGTACGCCCCTCGGCCCGCCGGCCGTACCCGCCGGTCCGTCGGCGCACTCGCCCGCCGGTCCGCCCGTCCGTCCGCACCCGGGGCCGGCCGGGGCTCCGCGATCCGGGCCGCCCGCGGGTGCGCCGGTGGTCGCTCCGGGCGCTCCGCCTGCCGCGGCGCCGGTGGATCCGGTACCGCCGGGCAGGCGTTCCGGTCGGGCCCCCGCGCCGGGCGCCGCGCCGGCGCCGGGCGCCTCCGGCCGCCCGGGAGGTCCCGTCGGCGCCGCCCGGGTCGCCGTCCCGCCACCCGGTGCCGCCCAGCCGTCCCTCGGCCCGCCGACCGGCGAGCTGCGCGGCGTCCCGGCCGACGAGCCTGACCCCCGTGCCGGTCGGCTGCGGCGCGGACCGGTCGACGCCGGCGGCCCCGCGCCGACCGAGGCGACCGGGCGCGCGCCGATGGCCGCCCCGCCGACCGCCGCCCCCGGCGACGCGCCGGGCGTGGGCGCGCCCGACCGCCGCCGTCCCGGCCCGGCCGGTCGACGCCGCGCCGCCGAGCCGGACGAGCCGGTGGTGCCCCGTTCCGGCAATGCCCCGCCGGTGCCCGGCGCGCCCCCCGCGCCGCCCGGCGTCGGGTCGGTGCCCGCGCAGGGCCGTCCCGCCTCCGCGCCCACCCGCCGTGCGGACGGCGGCCCCGCGGCGCCGCCCACCGGTCGTGCGGACGGCGGCCCCGCCGCGCCGCCCACTGGTCGTGCGGACGGCGGCCCCGCCGCGCCGCCCACCGGTCGTGCGGAGGCCCCGGTCGGCCGTGTCCGGGGGCACCGGACGAGCCCGGACGAGGAAGAGAACGCCGGGCCGGGGCGCCGCGTGGCACCCGGCGAGGGGGAACCGGGCCGGCGGCGACCCGCCCCCGGCGAGCCCCGGGGCGGCCGGCCGGAGCGCCCGGCCGACTGGCTCCGGCAGGCCGGCCGCACCCACCACACCGACCCCGCCCTGCCGACCGTCAAGCCACCGGCGGCGCCGCCCGTCCCGGGCGACCCGCCGGTGGCACCCGATTCCGAGCAGCGCGGCGCCGGTACCGGCCGCGCCCCCGCCGGCCGGGCCCGCCCCGGCGCACGGCCGCCGGTCCCCGGCGACGACACCGGACAGGTGACGGGCCGGGCCCGGCCCGGTTCCGAACCGCCCCGGCCGGCCGACGGCGCACCCTCCGGTCCGCCGCCGGCGCGAGGCGCCGCGCGACCGGCGCCGGCTGGACCGCTCGAAGGCGAGGCGCGCCCGGGTGGCCGGGCCCGTCCCGACGTGACCCAGGTCGGGCCGGTCCGGGGCGCCGCGCGACCCGACGCCGCGCCAGGTCGGGCCGCCGTGCCGCCGCCCGGGGCCCCCGACGCCGGCGGGATGCCGCTCGGGGCCACCCACGCCGGCGGGACGCCGGCCCCCACGACTCCGCCCGGCACCGCCGGCCCGGGCACCGTGGGCCCTGGCACCGCCGGCCCGGGCATCGCCGGACCTGGCGCGCCGGCCGGGCCGACCGGCGTGGCCCGCGCCGCCGCCCCGGCACCCCGGCCCGGACCGGAGGACCGCGCCACCGGGCGCGCCCTGCCGCCGCCCCGTGACCCCGGGCGACCGGAGCCGGCGGGCGTCCCGCCGGTGCCGCCGCCGGGACCCGCCGGCGGGCCGCCGGTGGCCCGGGCCGCCGTCTCGGTCGTACCGTCCGCCGATCCCTCCGCCGTCGGGCCGGGGCCGGCGGACGGGCCGGCGCTGCGGCAGGCCGCGGAGCCGGAGTCGCCCGACGACGACGCCCCCGCCTCCGGCGGGCTGCGCGGCGCGCGGTCCGAACTGCGGCGGCAGATGCGCGAGCGGCGCCGGCTGCGGATGGGCGTCCTGGCCCTGGTCAGCGTGCTGCTTCTCGGCGCGATCCCGCTCTTCTTCGGCATCCGCACGCTCAGCCGCGACCCGGTCTTCGACACCCTCGACGAGCTGGACGTGCCGGGCTGGGCGGCGGCGAAGACGGTCGACGACGTCACCGGCAGCCGGTGGTGCCTGCTCGACTGCCGGCTGCGCGAACGCACCATCACCTCGGAACGGTCACCGGAGGAGACCGCGCAGGTCTACGAGCGGGCGCTGACCGAGGACGGCTGGCGGCCGTGGCAGGTGACCCGCTGCCCCGAGCAGTCGGAGAAGGGGAGCTACACCTGCTGGCGCCGGGACGAGCTGACCCTCGACCTCTGGGTGCGCGAGCCGACCTGCGCGCCGCCACCGGTGGACGGGGCACCGGCCGTGCAGCCGTCGCCCGATCCGTCGGCCGCTGCGCAGCAGTGCGCCGGATCGTTGGTGTCGGTGAAGGTGCGCAACGCGATCGACGACGAGCGAACCCGGCCGCAGCCGAGCATCGACCCGTCGCTCACGGGCGAGGATCCCTTCCCGACGTTCAGCGAGGATCCGCTCGGCTCACCGACACCCTCACCGTCCTGAGCCGGTTTCCATCACGGACGGTAGGGTCTGGGGCTGGCGGATCCGCCAGCCCCCGCTGGCCCCTGCGGGTCGCCGGGCGGCGGTGTGGGCACAACGGTCGCGCGTTCCGGGGACGTCCGGTCCCCGGGACCCCTGCTTGAGGAGGACAGGCGTGGACTTTGGAGAGGTCGCGGCGCTGATCGCGGCGATCGCGTTCGCGATGCTGGTGTTGATCCTGACGCTGCCCATCCTGCGGCTGCGGCACACCGTGGACGCGACCACCCGCATGATCAACGACCTCAACGACCGCACCGCGCCGCTGCTGGGCGACGTCAACACCACGGTGAAGAACGTGAACACGGCCCTGGAGCAGGTGCAGACCTCCCTGGACGGGGTGAACCTGCAGCTCGCCAAGGTCGACACCATGACCAGCCACGCGCAGAACGTCACCGCCAACGTCGCGAACCTGGCCACCGTCGTCTCCGCCGCCGCCGCCAACCCGTTGGTCAAGGTGGCCGCCTTCGGCTACGGCGTGCGCAAGGCCGCCGCCGCCCGCCGGCACGCCGAGACCGAGCGCGAGGTACGCGACACCATCAAGCAGCAGCGGCGGGCCGCCAAGCGCGGCAACCGCTGACGGCACGACCAGGAGGGCTGGGGAATGAGGCGCTTGTTCTGGCTCGGCATCGGGTTGGCCGTCGGCGTGGTCGTGGTCCGCAAGGCGACCCGCACCGCGCAGTCGTACACCCCGGCCGGCATCGCCAGCACGTTGTCCGAATCCGCTGGCGGGCTGGCGGAGTCGCTGCGTAGCTTCGTGGAGGACGTCCGGATCGGGATGGCCGAGCGCGAGCAGGAGATCCACGAGGCGTTCGCCCAGGGCGAGGCGTTCGACGACCAGTTCGCCGAGTTGCGGGAGGACCCGCGCATCGGCGACCGAGAAATCTTTCCGGAGGAACACCAGCGATGAAGACGGCGGAGATCAAGCGGCGGTACCTCGCCCACTTCGAGGCGAACGGCCATGCCGTGGTGCCGTCCGCTCCGCTGCCCGCCATCAGCGACCCGAACCTGCTGTTCGTCAACGCCGGCATGGTGCAGTTCGTCCCCTACTTCCTGGGGCAGCAGACCCCGCCGTACCGGCGGGCCGTCAGCGTGCAGAAGTGCATCCGTACGCCCGACATCGACGAGGTCGGCAAGACCAGCCGACACGGCACGTTCTTCCAGATGAACGGCAACTTCTCCTTCGGTGACTACTTCAAGGACGGGGCGATCCCGCTCGCCTGGGACCTGGTCACCAAGTCGCAGGAGCAGGGCGGGTTCGGCCTCGACCCGGAGCGGATCTGGCCGACGGTCTACCTGGACGACGACGAGGCGTACGACATCTGGCGCTCCGTGGGCGTGCCCGCCCAGCGGATCGTGCGCCGGGGCAAGGCGGACAACTTCTGGTCGATGGGCATCCCCGGCCCGTGCGGCCCGTGCTCCGAGCTGTTCTACGACCGCGGTCCGGAGTACGGCCGCGAGGGCGGCCCGGCGGTCGACGAGGACCGCTACATGGAGTTCTGGAACCTCGTCTTCATGCAGTTCGAGCGGGGCCCGGGCACCGGCAAGGAGGACTACCCGATCCTCGGCGACCTGCCGGCGAAGAACATCGACACGGGCATGGGCCTGGAGCGGATGGCATCCATCCTCCAGGGCGTCGACAACCTCTACGAGATCGACGAGGTCCGGCCGGTCCTCGACAAGGCCGCCGAGCTGACCGGCAAGCGCTACGGCGCCCGCTCCGGCCACGTCGCCAGCGAGTCGCACCCGGACGACGTCCGGCTGCGGGTGATCGCCGACCACGTGCGTACCGCGCTGATGCTGATCGGCGACGGGGTCACCCCGAGCAACGAGGGGCGCGGCTACGTGCTGCGGCGCATCATGCGGCGGGCGATCCGGGCCGTGCGGCTGCTCGGCTGGCAGGAGCGGGCGCTGCCCGAGCTGCTGCCGGTGGCCCGGGACTGCATGTCCCCGTCGTACCCGGAGCTGGCCGCCGACTTCGACCGGATCGCCGACTACGCGTACGCGGAGGAGGACGCGTTCCTGTCCACCCTGCGCGCCGGCACGACGATCCTGGACACGGCGATCGCCGAGACCCGGACCGCCGGTCAGAAGGCGCTCTCCGGCGAGAAGGCGTTCCAGCTGCACGACACGTACGGCTTCCCGATCGACCTGACCCTGGAGATCGCGGCCGAGCAGGGGCTCCAGGTCGACGCCGAGGGCTTCCGCCGGCTGATGGCCGACCAGCGGGCCCGGGCCAAGGCCGACGCCCAGGCGCGCAAGACCGGGCACACCGACCTGTCGGCGTACCGGTCGGTGCTCGACTCGGGCGGGCCGGTGACGTTCACCGGCTACAGCGAGGTGTCCCGGGAGTCGACGGTGCGGGCGGTGCTCGGCGTCGACGGCCCCCGCCAGGCGGCGGTCGAGGGCGACACGGTCGAGCTGGTGCTCGACGCCACCCCGTTCTACGCCGAGGGCGGCGGGCAGCAGCCCGACCTGGGCATGATCACGGTCGGCGGCGGCCAGGTCGAGGTGCTCGACGTGCAGCAGCCGGTGCCCGGCCTGATCGTGCACCGCGCCCGGGTGGTCCGGGGCGAGGTGCGGGCGGGGGAGACCGGCTACGCGGAGATCGACACCACCCGCCGGCGGGCCATCTCCCGGTCGCACACCGCAACCCACCTGGTGCACCAGACCATGCGCAACTTCCTCGGCGAGTCCGCGACCCAGGCCGGTTCGCTGAACGCCCCCGGGCGGCTGCGCTTCGACTTCAACACCCCCACCGGGGTGGCGCCGAGCGTGCTGCGCGACGTCGAGCAGCAGGTCAACGAGGTGCTCCTCGCCGACCTGGAGGTGCACGCCTTCGTCACCTCCCTGGAGGAGGCGCGGCGGATCGGCGCGATGGCGCTGTTCGGCGAGAAGTACGGCGAGGAGGTGCGGGTCGTCGAGGTCGGCGACTACGCCCGGGAGCTGTGTGGCGGCACCCACGTCGCCCGCTCGGGCCAGCTCGGCCTGGTCAAGATCCTCTCCGAGTCGTCGATCGGCTCCGGGGTGCGCCGGGTCGAGGCGCTGGTCGGCATGGACGCCTTCCACTTCCTGGCCCGCGAGCACCTGCTGGTGTCCCGCCTCGCCGAGCTGTACCGGGTGCCCAACGACCAGGTCGCCGACCGGGTCGAGCAGACCGTGACGCAGCTGCGCGACGCCGAGAAGGAGCTGGAGAAGCTGCGCGCCCAGCTCGTGCTCGGCGGCGCGGCGGCGCTGGCGGCGCAGGCGAAGGACGTGCGCGGGGTCGCGTACGTGGGCACCGAGGCGCCGGAGGGTGCGGCCGGCAACGACGTGCGGACGCTCGCCCAGGAGATCCGGGGCAAGATCGACCCGGCGCGGCCGGCGGTCGTGGCGGTGGCGGCCCGGGCCAACGGCAAGGCGTCCCTGGTGGTGGCGGTGAACCCGGCCGCCCGCGGCCGGGGCCTGTCCGCCTCCGACCTGGTCAAGGCGGCCTTCTCCGGGCGCGGGGGCGGCAACCCCGACCTGGCCCAGGGCGGCGGCCTGCCGGCGGCGGAAGCGCCGAACCTGCTGCTCACGGTCGAGAAGGCGATCGCCGAGGCGTGATGCGAGACCGCAGCGACCAGGGCGGACCGGGATGGTCCGCCCTGGTTCGCCGTTTCGGGGGGAGTTACCGACGGTGAGCGAGTTGTCCCACGGCGTCCGGCTCGGCGTGGACGTCGGGCAGGTCCGGGTGGGGGTGTCGCGCTCCGACCCGCACGCGGTGCTGGCCACCCCGCTGGTCACCCTCGCCCGCGACCTCACGACGGGCCCGGACGCGGTGCCGAGCGACATCGCCGAGCTCGCCGCGCTGGTGGCCGAGCACGAGGCGGTCGAGGTCGTCGTCGGCCTTCCGGTCAATCTCGCCGGCAAGCACGGCCCGGCGGCCGTCCACGTGAAGGCGTACGCTGACCGACTGGCTGATGTAATAGCGCCCGTTCCGGTGGCGCTCACCGACGAGAGGATGTCCACGGTCGTGGCGTCTCGTAGGCTTGCCGAGCGTGGTGTCCGGGGGAAACGGCAACGGGCGGTGGTCGACCAGGCTGCCGCGGTGGAGATTCTGCAGAGCTGGCTGGACGCGCAGCGGAGGCGGACACGATGATCGACGATCTGGACCTCGGGTTCGACGAGCAGGAGCGGGGGGAGAAGGGCAAACACCGGCGCAGTGCCATGCGTAAGCGCGACGGGCGCTCCGGCGGCGGGCGGGGCAGGACGGTCCTGGCCCTGCTGCTCGCCCTGGTCCTGCTGGGCGGGATCGGGGGCGGCGCCTTCTACGGCTTCGACCGGATCCAGGGCTACTTCGTCACGCCCGACTACGACGGCGCGGGCACCGGCGAGGTGACGGTCGAGATCAAGCAGGGCGCGCTGATCGCCGACATGGCCGACGCGCTGGTCGCCGCCGACGTGGTGAAGAGCGCCAAGGCGTTCATCGAGGCCGCCGAGGCCAACTCGCGCAGCAAGAACATCCAGCCGGGCACCTACAAGCTGCGCAAGCAGATGAGCGGCGAGAGCGCGGTCACCGCGATGCTCGACCTGAAGAACCGGATCGTCAACGGGGTCACCATCCCGGAGGGTCGGACGGCGAAGAACGTCTACCAGCTGCTCTCCAAGGAGACCAAGATCCCGGTGAAGGACTTCGAGGCGGCGGCGAAGGACCCGCTCGCGCTCGGCGTGCCGGACTGGTGGTTCAAGCGCACCGACGGCAAGAAGGTCAAGCCGTCGATCGAGGGCTTCCTCTACCCCGACACCTACGAGATCCCGCCGAAGGCGACCGCCGAGACCATCTTGACGCTGATGGTCGAGAACTTCCTCGCCGTCACCGGGGAGATGCAGTTCGCCGACCGGGTGCAGAAGGAGCGCGGCGGCATTAGCCCGTACGAGGCGCTGATCGTCGCGTCGCTGGCGCAGGCCGAGGCCGGCAACAAGGACGACCTGGGCAAGGTCGCCCGGGTGGCCTACAACCGGGTGTTCGGCGAGTTTCCCTGCAACTGCCTGGAGATGGACGTCACGGTCAACTACTACCTCGAGCTGACCGGCCAGGACACCAAGACCTCCGCCCAGATGACCGAGGAGGAGTTGCTCGACACCAAGAACCCGTACAGCCGCAAGCTGCGGGGCTTGGTGCCCACCCCGATCAACAACCCTGGCAAGCAGGCCATGGAGGGCGCGATGGATCCGCCGGACGGCAAGTGGCTCTTCTTCGTGGCGATCGACAAGCAGGGGCACTCGGCCTTCGCGGAGACGATCGAGGAGCACGAGCGGAACAAGGTCAAGGCCAAGGAGGCCGGGGTCATCTGATGATGGCTGTATGGCGGGCAGGGGTGCTCGGCAAGCCCGATAGCGCACCCTCTGCGGCGGCTAATGTTTGGAAAGCCGAGCAGAGGGTGCGCTTCGTGGTGAACTCATTTCCCTATTAGCGGTTGATCGCCATTTCGTCGGCGAGTGCCTGGGCGTAACCTCGGCCGGTTTCTAATTGCAGCTGGAGGCCCAGCGATGCGAGCGAAGGTATACGCCGATGCCCGTCCAATTGCCGCCGTTTTGTCCAAGGCAGCCCCAGAGATTACTGTAGTCTGCGCCGTGATAGAGCGCGACTACTGTGTAGCTTGAGCTGGTTCCGCGGTTCCACATAGATTTCACAGGACTGGTTGCCGACCACGAGCACGCAATGCTTCCCGAGCGCCAGTCGTTGTCTGCGTTGGCCCAGTTGCAGCGCGAGCCGGTTCCGTTGTCGCCGGACCAGATGCAGATATCGCCCACAGGGCAGTCCCAAGCGGCCGTTATGGCCGCGTCCCCGGCTGGGGCCTTCGCATTGGCGGTCCCGGGTAAGCCGAGAATCGAAGCGACCGTCAGGGCGCAGAAGATTGCCAATATTCTTCGGGTCAAGCTCAACTTGTTCCTCCCGTTCGGTTGCGCCGCGGGCCCATAGGAGCAGGCGAACCTGGACTTGTCTGCCGGCCGGACTGTGGTTGCAAATTTACAGATGCGGATGGCTTGTAGCAAGAGATGATTGCTTCGGCTCAGACGGTTCACGGATGGATCGGCTGGTGATGCCCGAGGGTGGTGGCGGGCGATAACCTGGCCGCCTGACAACTTGCGCTGCTAGTGTTCGGATGGACTGCCAATTGGCAGCGGTGCACCACTGCTTGTTCGGGGGAATTAGTGACGGCCGTACGGCGGGCGGGGGTGCTCGGCAAGCCCATCGCGCACTCGCTCTCTCCGGTGATCCACAACGCCGGCTACGCGGCGGCGGGGCTGAGCGGGTGGTCGTACACCCGGATCGAGTGCGCCGCGGCGGAGCTGCCGGACGTGGTCGCCGGCCTGGGCCCGGAGTGGGCCGGGCTGTCGGTGACGATGCCGGGCAAGGAGGCGGCGCTCGCGGTGGCCGCCGAGGTCTCGCCGGTCGCCGCCGCCGTCGGCGCCGCCAACACGCTGGTACGCCGCCCGGACGGCTCCTGGTACGCCGACAACACCGACGTCGTCGGCATGGTCGAGGTGCTCACCGACGCCGGGGTGCGCCCCGGTGCGACGGTGACCGTGCTGGGCGCGGGCGGAACGGCGCGGGCGGCGGTGGCGGCTGCGGGGCGGCTGGACGCCCGCGCCGTGACCGTGGTGGCCCGCCGCCCGGCGGCGGTCGAGGAGCTGCGCCCGGTGGCGCGCGCGGTCGGCGTGGAGATGGCCGGCGCGCCCTGGGTCGACGCGGCCGACCGGTGCCGCGCCGACGTGGTGGTCTCGACCGTGCCGAAGGGCGTCGCCGACCCGCTCGCGGAGACCGTCGCCTGGCGGCCGGAGACGGTGCTCTTCGACGCGCTCTACGACCCGTGGCCGACGCCGCTGGCCGCGTCCGCCCAGGCCGCCGGCTGCCGGATCGTCTCCGGGCTCGACCTCCTCCTGGCCCAGGCGGTCGGCCAGTTCGAGCACTTCACGGGCGTCGCCGCGCCCCGGGCGGCGATGGCCGCCGCGCTGGCCGCCGCCCGCGCCGCCTGACCGTCCCCGCCGGACGGGACCCTCCCCTGTGGTTCTCCGGTGCATCCTTAGGCGACGGTTAAGACGCGCTTACGTCCCGCTGTCCTGCCCACGTCACGTTGTGGTCGTGGATACGCTGCTGAGCGTCACCGCCCAAGACACAGGGAGTGTTCCTTGAGCAGGCACGGACTGCACCGCCGCACCCGGTACCACGGCCCACGGCGCAAGGCCGTGCTGCTCGGCGTGGTCGGCACCACCGTGGTCGCCGGCATCGCCGCCACCACGGTGCCGCTGCTGGCCGCCGACGACGTGTCGATCCGGGCGACGGCGGACACGACGGCGACGACGGTGCCGCAGGACGGCGACAACGGCGCGAAGACCACGCTGGCGACCTGCGCGGCCCGCTGCGACGGCAACCCGCGCGGGGCTCGGGAGGCGGTCATCCGGTTCGCGGTGACCAGCCTGCCGGCGTCCGCCGTCAACATCAGGTCCACGCTGCGGGTGCACGCCTGGCAGAAGCTCCCCGCGACGGTGACCGCGCACGCGTCCACAGCCGACGCCGGCGCGGCGCGCCCGGCGCCGACGTCGCCGGGCCCGGCCCTGGACGCCGTGTCCCCGGTGGCGGCGGGCTTCAACGAGTGGGACGTCTCGGCGCTGGTCAGGGGGAACGGCACCTGGACGGTCTCGCTGGCCCAGACCGGCCTGGAAACACGGATCTACTGGGCGTCGACGGAGAACCGCAACCCCGACCTGCGCCCGCGCCTGGAGATCCGCTACGACGTCGGCACCCCGCCCACGCCGGCGGTGACCAGCGCCGCCCCCTCGCCGAGCCGGACGGTGGCGCCCACGCCCGCGCCACGGCCGACCCCCAGCGCCAGCCCGACCCGTGCCACGCCGGGCCCGTCGGCGAGCCCGTCCGGCGGCACCGGGCGGTGCGGCGAGGTGTCGGGCAAGCTGGTCCCCTCGTGCGGCGCCTGGTGGGGGATGTACTCCCCGGCCGGCGCTGCCGACGGGTGGGACCACGGGGCGGCGGTCGCCGAGGTGGAGGCGCAGGTCGGGCGGACGTTCGACATCGTGCACCGCTACCACGACTTCTCCGGCACCGGCAGCAACGGCGCGTTCCCGGACGCCTACCAGCGGCAGCAGATGCGCGAGGGCCGGCTGATGTTCTTCGCCTGGGAGTCCCGCATCTTCTCCTCCGGCACCGTGCTGACCTGGCAGGACGTCTACAGTGGCCGGTACGACGCCACCATCGACGCGGTCGCCGGGCGGATCCGCGACACCGGCGTGCCGGTCTTCATGGGCTTCGACCACGAGCCGGAGGACGAGCCGGCGAAGGGCAGCGACGCCGACTTCGTCCGCGCCTGGCGGCACGTGCACGACCGGTTCGCCGCAGCGGGCGCCCACAACGCCGTCTGGGTGTGGACGATGATGGGCTGGTCCGGCCACTACGACCGGTACGCCGCCCTCTACCCCGGCGACCGGTACGTCGACTGGGTGGGCTACGACCCGTACAACTTCCACGTCTGCAACGGCAGCACCGTGTGGAAGAGCCCCGCCACCACCATCGGCGGCTTCTACCGCTGGCTGGACGAGCACCGCCTCGGCGTCGGCAAGCCGCGGATGCTCGCCGAGTTCGGCACCAACTTCAACGCGGCCGACCCGGACGCCAAGCGGCGCTGGTTCGAGGAGTTCCCGGCGGCGCTCAAGGCGCACCCGAAGATCAAGGCCGCCATCTACTTCAACTCCGCCGGGATGACCCGCCGGTCGAGCACGTGCGACATGACGATGAACCACGACGCCTCGGCGGTGGCCGGGTTCGCCCGCGCCGGTCGCGACAGCTACCTGCGGCAGCCCACAGGAGGCGGTCGCTGACTGCCGGCGCGGGCCGGCGGACGACCGGAAGAGTCGGACATCCGACAGAACACACGGTCTGTCGCTTGCGGAGGCACTGACCGCCCAATCGGCGGATATCGCCGACCGGGGTGGGCGAGGCACGCTACGCGGGTCTTCTTCCACCTTGGAGGCGTAGCGTGCCCGAAATCCCGCGCTTCCGGCGATCCGCCGGATTCCGCACCCGGGCGGGGGTGGTCGCGCTGGTGACCGTCGCCGCCGTGCTGGCCGTCCCCACCGGGACCTCGGCCGCCGTGGTGCCAGCCCCCGAACCGGCGACCTTGGTCTCGGCGAACCCCGCCGACGCCACCCCCCACGCCAGGGACGGCGAGACCCGCGCCTTCGCGCAGGTCGGCTCCATGGTGTACGTCGGCGGCAGCTTCACCCAGATCCGGCAGACCGCCAGCGCGGCGTGGACGACGCAGCGCTACCTCTTCGCGTACGACCGGGCCACCGGGACGATCTCGACCGCCTTCCTGCCGGTGCTCGACGGCGCGGTCAACACGCTCGTCGCCGGGCCCGGCGCCACGCTGATCGTCGGCGGCGCCTTCAAGACCGTCAACGGCGTCTCGCGCAAGAACCTGGTGGCGCTCGACCCGGCCACCGGCGCGATCGTCGACAGCTGGGTCGGCCGCTCCGACGGCGGCACCGTCCGCGACCTGACCCTGCACGGCAACCACCTCTACGTGGCCGGCGCGTTCAACTGGCTCAACGGCACCGCGCACGCCGGCCTGGGCCGGCTCAACGCCACCACCGGTGCGATCGACCCGACCTTCAACGTCAACGCCACCGTCGGGCGCCACGACACCACCTCGTACGTCTGGACCATCGACGTCGCCCCCGACGGCGCCACCCTGGCCGTCGGCGGCAACTTCATGTACGTCAACGGCCTGCCGCGCAACCAGATGGCGCTGGTCGACCTGTCCGGCACGCCGACCCTGCTGGACTGGAGCACCGAGAAGTTCGTGCCGCCGTGCGCGGCGCCGGCGACCTTCGTGCACTACGTGCAGGACGTCAAGTTCGGCGCCGACAGCAGCTGGTTCGTCGTCGGCACCAACGGCGGCGCGGGCTGGCCGGCCGCGTACTGCGACGCGTTGGTGCGGTTCGAGACCGCCGCCCGGGGCGCCGGCCAGCTCGGCACCTGGGTCGACTACACCGGCAACGACACCATCACCTCCGTCGAGGTCGCCGACAACGTCATCTACCTCGGCGGGCACTTCCGCTGGCTGAACAACCCCAACGCCAGCGACCGGGCCGGCGACGGCGCGATCGACCGGCTCGGCATCGCCGCCGTCACCCCGGCCACCGGCATGCCGGTGAACTGGAACCCCCGCCGCAGCGGCAGCGCGTCGATGCCGGCCGGCACCAGCAACTGGGGCTCGTCGGTGCCGGTGCTCTGGCGCGGCAGCGACGGCCTCTACTTCGGCCACAACTCGGACGGGATGGGCAACGAGTACCACGGCCGGCTCGGCATGTTCCCGCTGGTCGGCGGGCGCACCATCACCCCGAAGAACGCGCCGACCGCGACCGCCGGCAACCTCTACGTCGGCACCGGGCCCGGCGAGCTGGCGAAGGTCCCGTTCGACGGCACCGCCGTCGGCGCCCCGACCACGGTCAGCCAGCCGAACTACACGGCGGCCGGCGCCACCTGGCGGGTGGCCGACCGGATCTACTGGTCGCACACGGTCGCCGGCACCCCCACCGGCAGCCGGATCGACATCTCGATGTTCAACGGCGGCGCGATCGGCGTGCCGTGGGAGGCGTCCGGCTACAACGACTGGTTCAACCCGGCGGCGATGACCGGCGCGTTCTATCTCGACGGTCGCCTGTACTACACCCGGTCGGGCGCCAGCGGCCTCTACTACCGCTACTTCGAGATCGACGGCAACTACCTCGGCGCGACCGAGTTCACCCTGCCGACCACCGGGGTCACCTGGTCGACCGTGCGCGGCATGGCCTGGGTCGCCGGCAGGATCGTGTACGGCGCCACCGACGGGACGCTGCGCAGCGTTCCGTTCGACCCGACGGCCGCCCCGGCGGTCGACGGTACGGCGGCCACGGTGATCTCCCCGGCGGCCGCCGGGGTGACGTGGTCGACCCCGTCGACGTTCTTCTCCGTGCAGTGAGGGTCGACCGTTCGTAACGGGACGTCGGTAGATTGTTCACGTTGGGCCGGTGACGGATCAGCCGTCGCCGGCCCCACGACGTGGGGAGGGTCGTTGGTCGGCGCGGGTGGCATCCGCCGGGGGCTCGCAGTGCGGGCCGTCTTCGCGGTCAAGCGCGGCTGGTACCGGCTGTGCTACCCCCGGTTGAGGCTGGGCCGGGGCGTGGAGATCCGCGGCCGGATCCGGCTGCGCCGGGGCGTACGGGTGAGCATCGGTGACCGCACCCGGGTGAACAAGCTGGTCCGCTTCGCCGGCCCCGGCGAGGTGACGGTCGGCGCCGACTGCCTGCTGAACGCCACCTGGATCGGCACCTGGACGTCGGTCACGATCGGCGACCGGTGCCTGCTCTCGGACTGCGAGCTGCTGGACAACGACTTCCACAACCTGCCGCCCGAGCAGCGGCACGACCCGCCCGTCCCGGCCACCCGCGCCCCGATCACGATCGAGGACAACGTGTGGATCGGGGCGCACGCCCTGGTGATGAAGGGCGTGCGGATCGGCCGGGACAGTGTCGTGGGCGCCGCCACGGTGGTCCGCACGGACGTGCCGCCGCGGGTCGTGGTCGCCGGAAATCCACAACAGACGGTGAAGAAGTTCCATGACTGATGTTCCTCCCGCTTCCTGGTCCGCCGGCGTCCCCACCGGTGGCGGGGCGGGCCGCACCGTCACGCTGACCGACCTGCTCCGCGTCCCGCTGCACCGGATCCGGCTGGTGGCGGCCGTCGCCGCAATCGGCCTGGCCGCCGCGCTCGGGTACGTGCTCCTCGTCCCCGCCGCAGTGACCGCCAGCGCGGTCGTGGCGGTCCGCCCCGTCGTCACGGACGCGTTCACGCCCAGCGGGGCCAACGCCGAGCGGGCGGTGAACATGAACGTGGAGAGCGGCATCGCCACCGGCACCGAGGTGGTGCAGCGGCTCGCCGACGCGGGCGGGCTGGACCCGCGCGAGGTGCGCGACGCCCTGGAGGTGGAGGTGCCCACCGGCGGGCAGATCCTGCGCTTTGTCTACCAGGCCCCGACCGCCGAGCAGGCGGTGGAGAGCGTCAACCTGGCCGCCCGGACCTACCTGGACGTGCGCCGGGCGATGTACGAGAAGCAGCGGGCGGAGATGCTGCGCTCGTACGACGAGAGCATCGGCAAGGTGGCCGCCCAGCAGGCCGCCCTGCAGAAGCGGGTCAACAACGCCCGGGAGGGCGCCGTCGACGCGGCGGTGACCGAGCTGGCCGGCATCAACAACCAGCTCACCCAGCTCAACGCGGCGCGTACGGAGATCGCCGCCGTCGACGTCAGCCCCGGCTGGGTCACCCAGACCGCCGAGCGGGCCCTGGCCTCCTCCGCCGGGAACCGTCCGCTCTACGTGCTCGCCGGCCTGCTCGGCGGGACGCTGCTCGGCGTGGTGCTGGCGTACGCCTGGGAGTCCGTCGACCGGCGGATCCGGTCGGTGGACGACGGGCGCGACGCCACCGGCCTGCCGCTGCTCGGCACGGTGCGCAGCCGCGGGTGGCGCGGTCGCAAGGAGGCGGTCGACGCCGACATCCGGTACGTGGCGATGGCCATCGCCGAGCGGGTGCGCCAGCCCGCCCGGGTGTCGCTGCTGACCTCCCGCGAGGAGGACGCGACGGCCATCACCGCCGGGCTGGCGGTGGCCCTGGCGGCGGTCGGCCGGGAGGTCTTCGTCGCCGACGACAGCGGCCGCGCCGACCGGCTGCGCGACACGGTGCTCGCCGACCGGGAGCGGCTGCCCGCCACGGCCGACCCGTCCCGTCCCGCCGTCCCCAAGCCCCGCCCGGCCGGCTCCGCGGACGCGGCAGCCGGCGGCACGTCCCCGCCGGCGGCCCGCCGCCCCTCGCCGCACCCGCCCGGCGCGCGCCCGTCCACCGACCCGGACGCCACGCTCACCCTGCCCCGGGTCGCCTCCTCGGCGGGCGGCGCGAACAGCCGGGTGACGGGCGCCGACCCGGTGACCGTGGGCGCGGGCAGCGTCCGGTTCGGCACCTGGCGGCAGGGCGCCGACCACAGCCTCGTGCTGTTCAACGCCCCGCCGGCCGAGTCCGACGAGCGCGGCGTCGCCGTCGCCCGGCAGGGCACGGCGGTGGTGGTGGTCGAGCGCGACCGCACCCGGCAGAACGACCTGCGCCGGCTCGTGGAGCGGCTGCGCGCCGCCGGCGTCACCCCGCTCGGCTTCGTGCTGACCCGTAGCGGCCGGGGCTGACCCGTGCCCGTCACCCGCGCGCCGGCCACGAGCGAGCCGGCCGGCGGCCCGGACGGCGCCGTCCCGCCGCCGCCGCAGCCGGCCCCGCCCCGGCTGCCGCTGTGGCCGCTGGCGGCGATGTTCGGCCTGGTGCCGCTCTGGTGGCTGACCGGCGCGTTCTATCTCGGCTGGCCGCTGCTCGGCGCGCTGCTGTTCGCGCTGCTGGTGATCCGGGGGCGGGTGCCGCTGCCCCCGGCCGCCGGGATCTGGCTGCTGTTCCTGGCCGTCGTCCTGGTCAGCGCCACCCAGCTCCAGTCGCCGGCCTCGGTGCTGACCTTCGGCCTGCGGCTCGCCTTCTACGTCACCGCGCTCGTGGTCGGCGTCTACGTCTACGCGGTCGCCCGGGAACGCGCCGACCTGGTCGCGGTGCTCGTGCCGCTCTGCGCGTTCTGGTTCGCGCTGGTCGCACTCGGCTGGCTGGGCGTGCTGGCGCCCCGGTTCGCGCTGACCACCCCGGTGGAGATGCTGCTCCCGGGCGGCGTGGCCGGCAACCCGTTCATCCGGGACATGGTCCACCTGAGCACCGCCGAGTACAGCGAGCGGTCACTGAACCCGATCTACCGGCCGGCCGCGCCGTTCGCGTACACGAACAACTTCGGCAGCGCGTACGCGATGACCCTGCCCTGCATGGTCGCCTTCACCATGCTGCGTCGGCGCGGCGCGCTGCGGTGGGCGCTGCTGGCGTCGCTGCCGCTGTCGCTGGTCCCGGCCTTCCTCACGCTCAACCGGGCGATGTTCCTCAGCATCGGCGCCGGGCTCGCGGTGCTCGGCGCCCGGGCCGCCCTGCGCGGCAACGTCCGGGTGGCCGCGTCGATCGTCGGCGTGGTGGTCATCGGCGGCGTCGCCACCCTGTTCATCCCGATCGCCGAGCTGATCGGCAACCGCGTCGAGTCCAGCGACACGAACACCGACCGGCTCTCGCTCTACGTGGAGGTGATCCGCCGGGTGAAGGAGTCGCCGTGGCTCGGCTACGGCGCGCCGGTCAACGTGGACACCGTCACGGCCCAGGCGCCCATCGGCACCCAGGGGCAGCTGTGGATGGTGCTGTTCAGTCACGGCGTCCCCGCGCTGCTGTGCTTCCTCGCCTGGTTCGTCGTCGCCGCGTTGATCTGTGCCCGCGCCACCTCGGCCGCCGGGCAGTGGCTGTCCGTGGTGCCGGTGATCTGCCTGGTGCAGATCCCCTTCTACGGCATGGCCAACCAGAACCTCGCGGTCGCCTTCTTCGCCGTCGCCTTCGCGATGGTGCTCACCGAGCGGGAGGCGTCCGTCCGGCCGCACCACCCCCGCCCGGTCGGCCCGGAGGCGGTGCCGGCATGACCGCCGCCACCCGCCCGCCGGCCGGCGCCGTCGCCCCCGCCGGCCCGCCGGCCGACGACACGGAGACCCGGCGCAGCGCCCGCAGCGGGGCCGCCGGGCTGGTCGGCGCGGCCACCAGCGGCCTCTTCGGCTTCCTGCTCGCGGTCGTCATCACCCGCGGCTACGGCACGGTCGGCTCCGGCGCGTTCTTCGCCGCGATCGGCGTGGTCACCGTCGCCACCGCCGTCTGCACCCTCGGCGCGGAGACCGGGCTGATGTGGGCGCTGCCCCGCCGCCGCTCCGGCGCCGGCGGCGACGCCGCCCGGGTGCTGCCGGTGGCGCTGTTGCCGCCGCTGCTGGCCGCGGTCCTCGTCGCCGTGGCCGGGGCGCTCGCCGCGGACGCGCTCGCCCCGCGCCTGCTCGACGGATCCGACGCCGACGGAGCGGCCCTGCTGGCGGTCAGTTTCGCCGCGGTGCCGGTGGTGGTGGCGATGACGCTGCTGCTCGCCGCGCTGCGCTGCGTCCGCCCCATCCGGGCGTACGTCGGGGTGCAGTTCTTCCTGCTGCCGGTGGCGCGGCCGGTGCTGGTCGGCGCGGCGGTGCTCGCCGGCGGCGGCCTGCTCGCCGGCATGACCGGCTGGCTGGTGCCGGCGGCGCTCGCCCTGCTGGCCTGCCTGACGCTGGTCGCGGGCCCGCTCGGCGTCGGCCGGGGCGCGGCGCTGCGGCCGCAGCGCGCCGACTGGTCGGCCTTCTGGCGGTTCGCCCTGCCCCGCGCCGCCTCCGCGGCGATCGACGCCGGCAACATGTGGGTGGGCGTGCTGCTCACCTCGGTGCTGGCCGGCCCGGCCGACGCCGGCGTGTTCGGCGCCGTCGGCCGCTACATCCTCGCCGGCCAACTGGCCATGCAGGGGCTGCGGGTGGCGGTGTCGCCGCAGCTGTCCCGGCTGCTCGGGCGGGGGGAGCGGGGCGCGGCGGCCGCCGTGCACCGGCAGTTGACCACCTGGGGGCTGGTGCTGTCCTGGCCGGTCTACCTGCTGCTCGCCGTCTTCGGCCTGGCGTTCCTCCAGCTCTTCGGGCCGGAGTTCACCGCCGGCGCCCCCGCGATGACCGTGCTCGCGCTGGCCATGCTGGTCAACACCGGGGTCGGCAACGTGCAGAGCCTGCTGCTCATGGGCGGTCGCAGCGGCCTGCACCTGGCCGCCACGCTGGCCGGGCTGCTGGTCACCGTCTCCCTCGGCCTGTGGCTGATCCCGGCGCACGGGGCGACCGGCGCGGCCCTGGCCTGGGCGCTCGGCATCGCCACCGAGAACCTCACCGCGGCATGCTGCGCCCGGGTCGTGGTCGGCCAGCCGCTGGTCGACGCGGCGCTGCTGCGGGCCGGGGCGGCCACCGTCGCCGGGGTCGGGATCGCGGCGACGGTCGGGGTGCTGGCCGGCGGGCGGGGGATCGGCGGGCTGACGGTGGCGGTGGGCGTGCTGGCCGCCGGCTGCGTCGGCTTGCTGACGTTGCCCCGGGTGCGGGGACGCATCCGGGCGACCATGGTGCAGATCCGTGGGCGGCGGGAGGCGGCCCCGGCCGCCGCCGGGCCCGCCCCGGAGGATTCGAAGGGCAGGTGAGGTCCGTCGTGCCGTCCATCCGTGACCGGGTGAAGCAGCTCGTCCCGACCCAGGTGACGAACCGGGTGAAGGAGTCCCTCGTCGACTACGGGGTGCGCACCAGCGACCGGCGGCCCCTGCCGGACTTCCTCATCATCGGCACCAAACGGGGCGGCACGACGTCGCTGTGGAACTACCTCATCCAGCACCCGCTGGTGCCCCGGCTCTTCCCGGCGTGGAACACGAAGTCCGCGCACTACTTCGAGGAGCACTGGCGGCGCGGCGAGGCCTGGTACCGGTCGCACTTCCCGACGCAGCGGCAGCGGGAGGCGCTGGAGCGGCGGCACGGCGGGCCGGTCCGGGTCGGCGAGGCGGCGCCGCTGTACATGTTCCACCCCCTCGCCGCCCAGCGGGTCGCCGCGCTGATGCCGTCGGTGCGGCTGATCGTGCTGCTGCGCGACCCGGTGGAGCGGGCGTACTCGCACTGGAAGGAGCGGCGGACGCACGGCATCGAGCCGCTCGACTTCGCCGCCGCGCTCGCCGCCGAGGAGGAGCGCACGGCAGGGGAGCGGGAGCGGCTGATCGCGGAACCGGAGTACTTCAGCGAGCCGTACGACTGGTACACCTACCGCGCCCGGGGCCGCTACCTGGAGCACCTGGAGCCGTGGCTGGAACGGTTCGACCCGGAGCAGATCCTCTTCCTGCCCAGCGAGGACCTCTACCGCGACGCCCGGTCCACCTACCGCCGGACGCTGGACTTCCTCGGCCTGCCCCCGCACGACCTGCCCGACTTCAAGGTCTACAACGACCGCCGCTCGGCGCCCCTGGAGCCGGTGGTGCGCGCCGAGCTGACCGAGTACTACCGCCCGTACAACGACGCGTTGCGGCAGCGGCTGGGGCTGGACCTCGACTGGGCGGACCGGGCCGCGTGACGGCGCAGGTCGCCGCGCCGGCCGATCCCCGGTCCCGGACGGACGGGCTGGGCTGGGTCACCCGGGCGGTGTTCGGCGACGAGCGGCTCGCCCTGACCGTGGGCGGCCCCCCGCCGCCCGGCCACCGCGCCGTCGCCCGGTACGCGGTCGTCCCGTCGGTCGCCCGGGCCCGGTTCCTGCTGCCCCTCGGCGCGCCCCGCGCCACGGCCGCCTCGCTGCTGGCGTACAACGCGTTGCGCCCGCCGAGGGTGCGGGCGGTGCGGGCCGCGCTCGGCGGGTTCGCCCGGGTCGGCGCGGTCGACCTGGCCCCGTTCCCGCGCCTCACCGTGTCGCTGCCCGACGGGCTCGCCGCCGACGAGGTGCTGCTGGCGCGGCGGCTGGCCGGCGCGCTCGGCGGCCCGTCGGTGTACGCGGCCTGCGGCGTCCGCCCGCCGGACCCGAACCACAAGCCCACCCTGCAACTGTTCGACCCGGCCGGCCGGCCCCTCGGCTACGCCAAGATCGGCTGGAACGGCGCCACCCGGGCGTTGGTGACCGCCGAGGCGGCGGCCCTGCGCGAGCTGCCGGCGGTGGCCGGGACGCCCGACCACCCGGTGGCGCCCCGGCTGCTGGCCGAGGTGACCGCGGCCGGGCAGGTCATCGCGCTGGTCGAGCCGCTGCCGCCGGAGGTGCGGGGGGTGCCGGCCGGCGACCCGCCGCGGCTGGCGGCGCTGCTCGCGGTGGCCCGCCGGGGCCGCCCGCCGGCGCCGCCGCGCCCGTTGGCCGGGTCGGCCTTCCTGGCCCGGCTCGCCGCCGAGGCGCAGCGGGCCGCCACCGACACGCCCGACGGGGCCCGGGCGGTCGCCGCCGTGGCCGCGCTGGCCCGCCGGCACGGGGACACGGCCGTCGAGTTCGGGCACTGGCACGGCGACTGGGTGCCCTGGAACCTGGGCGTGCACGCCGGCCGGCTGGTCGCCTGGGACTGGGAGCACAGCGGGCCGGACGTGCCGCTGGGCTTCGACCTGGCGCACGACGCGTTCCAGCGCGCCCTGGTGCTGCGGGGCGAGCCGGCGGCGACGGCGGCGCGGGCCGTCGACGCCCACCTCGACCACCACGGCGGCGGGCTGGGGCTCGGGCCGGCGGCGCGCCGGCTGGTGGCCGACGGCTACCTGCTGGAGATGTGGCTGCGCACGTGGCGGCTCGCCGGCGCCGGCGCCGGCTGGAACGCCGCGCTGCATCCCGCCCTGCTGGACGTCGTCGAGAAACGACTGTCGCCCGGTCGTCCTATTTGACCGGCGGAAGACCTGTGATCTGCTGGCGCGTGGCGCCGACCGAAACTCCAAGCGAACGTTGTGGGGAGTCGCGTGGAAACGACAACCGAGGACGCCGGCGATCCCGGAGTCCTGCTCCTGGTGGGATCCAGCGGCGGCCACCTGGCCCAACTGCTCGCCCTGCGCCCGTGGTACGAACGCTGGCGCCGCTGCTGGGTCACCTTCGACACGCCCGAGGCGGTCTCGCTGCTCGCCGGTGAGGACCTGGTCCCGGCGCACCACCCGACCACCCGCAACGTGCCGAACCTGCTGCGCAACGCCGTCCTCGCCTGGCGGGTGCTGCGGTCGCGCCGGGTCGCCGCCGTGGTGACCACCGGCGCCGGGGTCGCCGTGCCGTTCGTGGTGCTGGCCCGGCTGCGCCGCATCCCGACCGTCTACATCGAGGTGTACGACCGGATCGACACCCCGACCCTGACCGCCCGGCTCTGCCGCCCGTTCCTGTCCGCGATGCTCGTGCAGTGGGACGAGCAGCGCCGCCAGTACCCGGAGGCCACCGTCGTGGGGACCCTGCTGTGACCGCCGAGAGCACCGGAACCGCCCCCGCGCACCGGGCCGCCCCCGGCCGTCCCCGGCCGTCGCAGGCGGGCCGGGTGCCCCGACCCCGCGACCCCGACGACGTCGCCCGCGCCCGGCTGCTGGTCGCCGTCGGCACCGACAAGCACCCGTTCGGCCGGCTGGTCGGCTGGCTGGAGGAGTGGCATCCCGGCGTCGCCGAGGAGGTCGGCCTGACCGTCCAGCACGGACACACCCGGGCGCCCGGCGTGCCCGGGGCGGTGCCGTTCCTCGGCCACGACGAGCTCCAGGCCGCCATGGCCGAGGCCGACCTGGTGGTCTGCCACGGCGGGCCGGCCACCATCCTGGAGGCCCGCCGGCACGGTCACCTGCCGATCGTGGTGCCCCGGGACCCGGCGCGGGGCGAGCACGTCGACGACCACCAGCAGCTCTTCGCCCGCCGCCTGGGCGCGGCCGGCATGGTGGCGCTGGCCGAGACCCGGGAGGCGCTGTTCGCGGCGCTCACCGCGGGGCTGGCGGACCCGTCCCGGTTCGCCGTCGCGGCCGACCCGGCCGCGTCCGAGGCGCGCCGCGCCGCGGTGGAGCAGGTGGGGCGGATCGTGGAGGAACTGGTGGCCGCGTCGACCGGACGACGGCAGCGGGCGAGGTGGCGGCCGTGGGCACGGCCGGACCGGAACGGAGAGCGGCGATGACCGGACACCCGAGCGTCAGCGTGGTGGTGCCGACCCGGGACCGGCCGGAGCTGCTCCGGGCCGCGGTCCGGGCGGTCCTCGACCAGGACCACCCCGGCCCGGTCGAGGTGGTGGTCGTGTACGACCGGTCCGAGCCGGACGGCTCGCTGGCCGAGCTGTCCCGCCCGGACCGCCTGGTGCGGGTGATCCGCAACGAGCGCACCCCCGGCCTGGCCGGCGCCCGCAACTCGGGCATCCTGGCGGCCACCGGGGAACTGGTCGCGTTCTGTGACGACGACGACGAGTGGCTGCCCGGCAAGCTGCGGGCCCAGGTCGAGGCGCTCGCCGCCGCCCCCGACGCGGAGTTCGTCAGCTGCGGCATCCGGGTCAGCTACGACGGGCACACCGTCGACCGGGCGCTGCCGAAGGACTCGGTCACCCTGGCCGACCTGCTGCGCGACCGGATGACCGAGCTGCACCCGTCGACCTTCCTGATCCGCGCCGCCGCGCTGCGGGACGGGTTCGGGCTGGTCGACGAGGAGATCCCGGGCAGCTACGCGGAGGACTACGAGTTCCTGCTCCGGGCCGCCCGCAGCGCGCCGCTGGTCAACCTGCGCACGCCGTACGTGTTGGTGCGCTGGCACAAGCGGTCCTACTTCGCGCAGCGCTGGGACACCATCTCCGAGGCGTTGCAGTGGCTGCTGGAGCGCTACCCGGAGTTCGGCACGCAGCCGGCCGGCGAGGCGCGGGTCGCCGGGCAGATCGCCTTCGCCCGGGCCGCCTCCGGCGACCGGCGGGGCGCGATGCGGTGGGCCCGGCACACCATCCGGCGCAACCCGCGCGAGCCGCGGGCGTACCTGGCCCTCGCCGTGGCCGGGCGGGTGGTCCGCGCCGACGCGGTGCTGCGTACGCTGCACAAGCGCGGCCGGGGCATCTGAGCCGGCGGGCCGGCGGCGCCGGAACCCGCGCCCCGGGTCATCCAGGGTTCCGGGTCGGTGTCCCCGCCCCGAGCGCCCTGTCCCGGCTCCGGGCGCCGGCCGCTCGTCGGACGGCGGCGTCCGCAGGGCGGGACGCGGCGGGCACCGTACGCCGACGGCCACCGGGCGTGACAGACTGACCGCTGTGTTGCGCTGGTTGACTGCAGGGGAATCGCACGGTCCCGCCCTCGTCGCGTTGCTGGAGGGCGTGCCCGCCGGCGTCGAGGTGACCACCGGGGACATCGCCGGTGAGCTGGCCCGGCGCCGGCTCGGCTACGGCCGGGGCGCCCGGATGTCGTTCGAGCAGGACGAGGTCGAGATCATCGGCGGGCTCCGGCACGGGGTGACCCTCGGCAGCCCGGTCGCGATCCGGGTCGGCAACTCCGAGTGGCCCAAGTGGCGCACCGTGATGGCCGCCGACCCGGTCGACCCGGCGGAGCTGGCCAGCCAGGCCCGCAACGCGCCGCTCACCCGCCCCCGGCCGGGCCACGCCGACCTGGCCGGCATGCAGAAGTACGGCCACACCGACGCCCGGCCGATCCTGGAGCGGGCGAGCGCGCGGGAGACCGCCGCCCGGGTCGCCGTCGGCACGGTCGCCAAGGCGCTGGTCCGGCAGGCGCTCGGCATCGAGATCGTCTCCCACGTGGTCGAGCTGGGCCCGGTCGCCGTCAAGCCCGGGCTGCGGCCGGCGCCCGAGGACGCCGCCCGCATCGACGCCGACCCGCTGCGTTGCCTCGACCCCGAGGCCAGCGCCCGGATGGTCGCCGAGGTCGACGCCGCGAAGAAGGCCGCCGACACCCTGGGCGGCGTGGTCGAGGTGCTGGCGTACGGGGTGCCGCCGGGTCTGGGCAGCCACGTGCAGTGGGACCGCAAGCTCGACGCCCGGCTCGCCACCGCGCTGATGTCCATCCAGGCGATCAAGGGCGTCGAGATCGGGGACGGCTGGCAGCAGGCGCGCTCCCGCGGCTCCGAGGCGCACGACGAGATCGTGCCCACCGCCACCGGCGTACGCCGGATCACCGACCGGGCCGGCGGGCTGGAGGGCGGCATCACCACCGGCGAGCCGCTGCGGGTGAAGGCCGCCATGAAGCCGATCTCGTCGCTGAACCGGGCCCTGGCGACGGTGGACGTCACCACCGGCGAGCCGGCCACCGCCATCAACCAGCGCTCGGACGTCTGCGCGGTGCCCGCCGCCGCGGTCGTCGCCGAGGCGATGGTGGCGCTGGTGCTGGCCGAGGCGGCCACCGAGAAGTTCGGCGGCGACTCCGTCGCCGAGATCCGCCGTAACCTGGCCGGCTACCTCGACGCGTTGGTGATCCGGTGAGCGCGGGCGGGTCGGCCGGGCGCGAGGGCGCTGGGCGGTGCCGCTGATGGCGCCGGTCTGCGTGCTGGTCGGGGCGCCGGGCTCCGGCAAGACCACGATCGGGCAGGCGCTCGCGGAGCTGCTCG
The DNA here is from genome assembly GCF_040639595.1 of Micromonospora sp. NPDC023814. Lineage (NCBI taxonomy): Bacteria > Bacillati > Actinomycetota > Actinomycetes > Micromonosporales > Micromonosporaceae > Micromonospora > Micromonospora sp. NPDC023814. Next base: position 26,477 of record NZ_JBFAAF010000056.1, on the reverse strand, counting down.
GGGTCGAGTTCCGCGACACGGACGTGGACATCGCGCGGCTTGCCGGCAAGCCGATCCCGGAGATCTTCATCGACGAGGGCGAGGCCCACTTCCGTACCCTCGAACGGGCGGCGGTGGCGGCGGCGCTGGCCTCCTGCGAGGGGGTGCTGGCCCTCGGCGGCGGCGCGGTCCTCGCCGAGGAGAACCGCGCCGCCCTGGTCGGGCACCCCGTGGTGCACCTGTCCGTGGAGCTGCCCGACGCCGTCAAGCGCGTCGGGCTGGGGGCGGGCCGGCCGCTGCTGGCGATCAACCCGAGGGCGACGCTGAAGCACCTGCTGGACCAGCGCCGCCCGCTCTACGCCGAGGTGGCCACCGCGACCGTGCTCACCGACGGACGGGCCCCGGAGGAGATCGCCGCCGAGGTCGCGGCGCTGCTGAAGCACTGAGCGACCGGCCGGCCGCGGCGTACGTCACGAGTGTGCCGCGACCGGATCCGGCGGGCGGGACCGCCGCCGCGCGGGGTGCGCCGTCCGCCCGGGCCGGGTGCCACCGTCACGGTGTGGCCGCTCAGGCTGTGGTCAGCTCCCGGCGATCCGGTCGAGCACGTCGGCCAGGCCCTTCGGCTCGCTGAGCATCGGCCAGTGCCCGGTGGGCAGCGCGTGCAACTGGCCACCGGCCAGCCCCGCGAAGAACGGGTGCCCCTGCGCGATCATGCCCTCCACCACCTCCAGCGGGAAGGTGCTGGCCACCAGCGCGGTCGGCACCGCGCGCCCGCCGGTGCGGCGCACCGGGTCGGTGGCGGCGCGCAGCGGATGGGGGGTGGCGCGCCGCCGCAGCAGCGCGAGCGCGTCGGCGTCCAGGCCGGCCAGGTTCTCCGGGTCCTCGGCCGGGTCCCACGCGGGCGGGGGCAGCAGGTGGCCGTCGCCGATCCGGGCGCGCAGCCGCTCCTGCTCCTCCGGCGGGTTGGCGTCGAACTGCGACATGCCGTCCGGCATCGGCCCGCTCTCCACATAGACCACCCGGGCGATCCGGTCCGGGACGCGGTCGGCCGCCTGGGTCACCGGCAGCCCGCCACCGGAGTGCCCCACCAGCACCACGTCGTGCAGGTCCTCCACCTCGATCAGCCGGACGACGTCGGTGGTGTGCGTCTCCAGGCCCACCTCGGGGCCGGCCAGGTGGGCGCGCTCGGCCAACCCGGTCAGCGTCACCGGGTACACCTCGTGGCCCTGCTCGCGCAGCGCCGCGGTCACCTCCCGCCACGCCCAACCACCCAGCCAGAAGCCCGGAACCAGCACGAACGTCGTCATCTGCCTTCTCCCTCTGTCGTCGCTCCGGGAGACCGTACGATCGAATCCGGACGCTTTCCGTCCTGATTGAAGGAGTGGTCCGTGTCACATCCCGCCGCCAGGGTGCTCGGCATGCTCGAGCTGCTCCAGAGCCACCACCGGCTCACCGGGGCCGAGCTGGCCCGCCGGCTGTCGGTGGACGAGCGCACCGTGCGGCGCTACGCCGCGACGCTGGCCGAGCTGGGCATCCCGGTGGCCGCCGAGCGGGGCCGCCACGGCGGCTACCGGCTGCGCCCCGGCTACAAGCTGCCGCCGCTGATGCTCACCGACGACGAGGCGGTGGCCGTGCTGCTCGGGCTGGTCGCCGCCGAGCGGCTCGGGCTGGGCACCGAGGAACCGGCGACCGCCACCGCGCTGGCCAAGATCCGCCGGGTGCTCCCGTCCGCGCTGGGCGACCGGCTCGCCGCCGTGCAGGAGCACCTCGGCTTCACGCTGCGGCGCCCCACGGCGGAGGCCCGCCCGGCGACCGGGACGTTGCTCACCCTCGGCGCGGCCGCCCGGCACCGGCGCCGGGTGCGGCTGGACTACCGCTCCTGGTCCGGCGCAGCCTCCCGGCGGCAGCTCGACCCGTACGGCCTGGTCTTCCACGCCGGCCGGTGGTACGTCACGGGGCATGACCACCTGCGCGGGGAGGTGCGCACGTTCCGCCTGGACCGGATCGGCGAGGTCGAGACGGGGGAGGAGACGTTCGCCGTGCCCGACGGCTTCGACCCGGTGGCCCAGGTGACCCGCTCGCTGGCCGGCGTGCCCTACGCCCACGACGTCGAGGTGCTGCTCGAGACCGACCTGGCGACGGCCCGACGGCGGGTCCCGCCGAGCGTGGCCGAGCTGACGGAAAGCGCCGACGGGGTGCTGTTGCGCACCCGCGCGGAGAACCTCGACGGGATGGCCCAACTGCTCGCCGGGCTGGGCTGGCCGTTCACCGTGCTGAGCCCGGACGCCCTGCGTACCGCGGTGACCGAGCACGCCCGCCGGCTCGCCGGTTGGGCCGGACGGACGCCGGGTTGACCCGGCCGCCGGCGGCACGGTCGCCTCGGCGCCAGCGGCCCGGTCGCCTCGTGCCGGCGGTTTCGGCGGGCCGGGTGGCCACCACGTGGACAGTCCCGGTCCGGGACCGGACGGCTGGACTAGGCTGCCGGCGATGGACGAAATGACCCGGATCCCGGTCGGCGGCGAGCGCCCGTACGACGTGCTGGTGGGACGCGACCTGCTCGACGCGCTGCCCGGCCTGCTGCCGGGCGCGACCCGGGTGGCGGTGCTGCACGCGCCCCCGCTCAAGGAGTTGGCCGACGCGATCGGCGACCGGCTGCGCGCGGCCGGCGTCGCGCCGCTGCCGATCGAGGTGCCGGACGCCGAGGCGGGCAAGCACATCCATGTCGCCGCGGCCTGCTGGGACAAGCTGGGCGAGGCCGGGTTCACCCGCACCGACGCGGTGGTCGGGGTGGGCGGCGGCGCCGTCACCGACCTGGCCGGCTTCGTGGCGGCGTCCTGGCTACGCGGCGTGCGCTGGGTGCCGGTGGCGACCTCACTGCTGGGCATGGTCGACGCCGCAGTGGGTGGCAAGACCGGGATCAACACCTCGGCCGGGAAGAACCTGGTGGGCGCGTTCCACCCGCCGGTCGGGGTCCTCGCCGACCTGGCGACCCTGGACAGCCTGCCCCCGGCCGACCTCGCCGCCGGCCTCGCCGAGGTGGTCAAGTGCGGGTTCATCGCCGACCCGGTGATCCTCGACCTGGTGGAACGGGACCCGGTGGCGGCCACCGACCCGACCGGCCCCGTGACGCGGGAGCTGATCGAGCGGGCGATCCGGGTCAAGGCCGACGTGGTCTCCGGCGACCTGCGCGAGTCGGGGGTGCGGGAGGTGCTCAACTACGGTCACACCCTCGCCCACGCCATCGAGAAGGAGGAGGGCTACCGCTGGCGGCACGGGCACGCGGTGGCCGTCGGCATGGTCTACGCCGGTGAGCTGGCGCGGCTCGCCGGCCGCTTGGACGCCGCCACGGCGGAACGGCACCGCACGGCGATGGCGGCGTTGGGCCTGCCCACCAGCTACCCGGCCGACGCCTGGCCCCGACTGCTGGCCACGATGCGGGTGGACAAGAAGGCCCGGGGCAGCCAACTGCGCTTCGTGGTGCTGGACGGGCTGGCCCGCCCCGCCATCCTGGAGGGCCCGGCGGACGACCTGCTGGAGGCGGCCTACCGCGAGGTCGCGGCGTGAGGGTCTACGTGCTCAACGGCCCCAACCTCGGCCGGCTCGGCACCCGCCAGCCGGACGTCTACGGCGCGACCAGCTACGCGGACCTCGTGGCGCTCTGTGAGGCGACCGGGCGCGAGCTCGGCCTGGACGTGACCGTCCGGCAGACCGACGCCGAGCACGAGCTGCTGGGCTGGCTGCACGCCGCCGCCGACGAGGGCGCCGCGGTGGTGCTCAACCCGGCGGCCTGGTCGCACTACTCGTACGCGGTCCGGGACGCCTGCGCGATGCTGCGCGGGCCGCTGGTCGAGGTGCACATCTCCAACATCCACGCCCGGGAGGAGTTCCGGCACCACTCCGTGGTCTCGGCGGTCGCGACCGGGGTGATCTGCGGGCTCGGCGTCGACGGCTACCGCCTGGCCCTGCACCACCTGGCCCACCTGGCCCGCCTGGCCCACGGAAACCGAAACCGCTGACGGCGCGACCGCCGAGCAGTCGGGGAAATCCGTCGGCCGGGCCGGACTCCGGTTACTCGTCGCGCTGAGTGACGCTCGACACCCGTCACTCCGCGTCACTGCTTTCCTCGCGTCCGTGAAACGCCTCGCGGACGCTTTGCTCTGCACCCACATGCGCACCGGCGGCCTGAGCTGGGAGTCTTCGGCCAGCCGCAAGAGGTCGCTGCGCGACGAGTGTCACACACGGTGAGCGGTGCGTCCGTGGGTGCAGAGCAAAGGGCGCGCGAGGTGGGTGCCCGACGGGCGAGCGCCATGTGCGGAGGGTCACGGGTGTGGAGCGGTGGAGACGGCCGGTGGTGCGGGCGGGGCAGGGGTGGACGCGGCGGGCGCCGGTAGACGGCGGGCAGCGGTGCGCGGCGCAACTAGTAGACTTGCCAGGTCTGTCCGCCAATTGATGATCAAGGCAGGAAATGGCCACCACCAACGACCTGAAGAACGGCCTGGTACTCAACCTCGACGGAGAGCTCTGGGCCGTCGTCGAGTTCCAGCACGTCAAGCCCGGTAAGGGTGGTGCGTTCGTGCGTACCACGCTGAAGAACGTGCTGTCCGGCAAGGTGGTCGACAAGACCTTCAACGCGGGCACCAAGGTCGAGACCGCGACCGTGGACAAGCGCACGATGCAGTATCTGTACGCCGACGGCGAGGACTACGTCTTCATGGATCTGGAGACGTTCGACCAGATCACCGTCCCCGGCGGCACCGTCGGCGAGGCGGCGAACTACCTGCTGCCCGAGGCCGAGGCGACCGTCGCCACCCACGAGAGCGTCCCGCTCTACATCGAGCTGCCGACCAGCGTCGTGCTGGAGGTCACCTACACCGAGCCGGGTCTGCAGGGCGACCGGTCGACCGGCGGCAACAAGCCGGCCACCGTCGAGACCGGCGCGACCGTGCAGGTCCCGCTCTTCATCACCACCGGCGAGAAGATCAAGGTCGACACCCGCGACGGCCGTTACCTCGGCCGCGCCTGATGGCCGAGGGTCCCAAGCAGCAGATGCCGGCGCGCCGCAAGGCGCGCAAGCGGGCGCTGGACGTGCTCTTCGAGGCCGACCTGCGGGACCGTCCGCCGGTCGAGGTGCTCGCCGGCTACATCGAGCGGATCGAGAAGCCCCGGCCCGAGCACCTGGGATACGCGGTGAGCCTGGTCGAGGGGGTGGCCGCGCACCTCGACCGGATCGACGAGGTGATCGCCAGCTACGCCGAGGGCTGGACGCTCGGCCGGATGCCCGTGGTCGACCGCAACCTGGCCCGCATCGCGGTCTACGAGCTGCTCTACGTCGACGAGATCGACGACGCGGTGGCGATCAGCGAGGCCGTCGAGCTGGCCCGGCAGATGTCGACCGACGACTCCCCGCGCTTCCTCAACGGGATCCTCGGCCGCATCGCCGAGTACGCCACCCGCTGAGGCGGCCCGCAGCATTCCCGGCACTCGCGGCGTCCTCGCCGCCGGCGCCGTGTGACACGTACGACAGAAGGGCCCGTGCCGGACGGCACGGGCCCTTCTCGTGGTCGGGCTCAGGAGGCGAAGAACGCCCGCGGGTCGGCGACCAGCACACCGTGCTCGGTGAGCCGCTCGATCAGGCCGGACGGCGAGGCGTCGTAGACGATCGCGAGCGCGCGCAGGTCGTCGGCGCGGATCGAGAGCACGCGCCCGTTGTAGTCACCGCGCTGCTGCTGGATGGCGCGCGCGTAGCGGGCGACGTAGGCCAGGTCCTCGGAGGCCTCGTCGTACAGCCGCTCCAGGTCCAGGACGATCTTGCTGGTGGGCTCGTGGCGCACCCCGCTGCCGTCGGGCAGCAGCTCCGAGACGGGAACGCGGTAGAAGTCGGCCAGCTCGGCCAGGCGCGACACCGTGACGGCGCGGTCGCCGCGCTCGTACGAACCGACCACCACCGCCTTCCACCGCCCGTTCGACTTCTCCTCCACGCCCTGCAGGGACAGGCCCTGCTGCTGGCGGATGGAGCGCAGGCGGGCGCCCAGAGACTTGGCGTATTCAGAGGGCATTCGGACACTCCCAGTGCTGCTCGGGGTTCTCCCAGCGATCGCTACGGAGCGTGACGGTACGGGGATTGCGACACGTGGTCAAGTGGTCGTGACCCTACCGTTGGGGACCGTCGGGAGAGTTGTCCCGTTTCGTCGGCTGATTAAAGGGTCAGTGGCCGGCGGCGGTTGGCGCGGTGACCACTGGTAACGTGGCGTGAAGCCCCGGTCCGGCCGCTCGCGGTCCGGCGCCGGCATCCGACGTCCTTTAACGACCCGTCCCGTGAGGCGGGGAAGGAGGTCCGCCGTGGCCTACCCACCGGCTGCCCAGTCGTCGCCGCCGCGACAACCCTCGGTGAAGGTGATCCTCGCCAGCGCCGACGTTCAGCGCGTGGTCGACCGCATCGCCCACCAGATCCTGGAGAAGACCCAGGGCGCCGAGAACACCGTCCTGCTCGGCATCCCCACCCGGGGCGCCCCGCTCGCGAAACGGCTCGCCGCCCGGATCAGCACCTTCGAGGACGTGACCGTCCCGGTCGGCGTGCTCGACATCACCCTCTACCGCGACGACCTGCGCCGGCACGCCACCCGCGCGGTCGGGCCGACCCAGGTGCCGCCCGGCGGCATCGACGGCAAGCGGGTCATCCTCGTCGACGACGTGCTCTTCTCCGGACGTACGGTGCGGGCGGCGCTCGACGCGCTCAACGACGTGGGGCGCCCGGCGTCCGTCCAGCTCGCCGTCCTGGTCGACCGTGGGCACCGCGAGCTGCCGATCCGCGCCGACTACGTCGGCAAGAACATCCCGACCTCCCTCGCGGAGAGCGTGAAGGTCACCCTCGCGGAGACCGACGGCGCCGACGAGGTCAAGCTGTACGGGGGGACCCCCTCATGATCAGGCACCTGCTCTCCGGCGCCGACCTCGACGCCGCCACGGCCACCCAGATCCTGGACACCGCCGCCGAGATGGCCACCGTCGCCGGCCGGGAGGTCAAGAAGCTGCCCGCCCTGCGGGGTCGCACCGTGGTCAACCTCTTCTACGAGGACTCCACCCGGACCCGGATCTCGTTCGAGGCGGCGGCGAAGCGGCTCAGCGCCGACGTGATCAACTTCTCGGCCAAGGGCTCCAGCGTGGCGAAGGGCGAGAGCCTGAAGGACACCGCGCTGACCCTCCAGGCGATGGGCGCCGACGCGGTGGTCGTCCGGCACCCCGCCTCCGGCGCCCCGCACCGGCTCGCCGACTGGGTCGACGGCTCGGTGGTCAACGCCGGCGACGGCACCCACGAGCACCCCACCCAGGCGCTGCTCGACGCGTACACGATGCGCTCCCGGCTGGGGCGGCTGGCCGGCCTGTCGGTCGCGGTGGTCGGGGACGTGCTGCACAGCCGGGTGGCCCGCTCCAACGTGCTGCTGCTGTCCACCCTCGGCGCCAAGGTGACCCTGGTCGGGCCGCCGACGCTGATCCCCGTCCACATCGCGCAGGCGCTCGCGCCCGGCACCGACGTCTCCTACGACCTCGACGCGGTGCTGCCGCAGTCGGACGTGGTGATGATGCTGCGGGTGCAGCGGGAGCGGATGAACGACTCCTACTTCCCGTCCGCCCGCGAGTACGCCCGCCGCTACGGCCTGGACGGCCCGCGGATGCGCCGGCTGCCAGAGCACGCGATCGTCATGCACCCCGGCCCGATGAACCGGGGCATGGAGATCACGGCCGAGGTCGCCGACTCGCCCCGCTCCACCATCGTTGAACAGGTCGCCAACGGGGTCTCCGTCCGGATGGCCGTCCTCTACCTGCTGCTCGGGGGGAACAACCGGTGAGTTCGTACCTCATCTCCAACGTGAGCGTCGTCGGCGCCGCGCCGACCGACCTGCTGATCCGCGACGGCGTCGTCGCGGCCGTCGGCGCCGGGCTGGACGCGCCGGACGCCACCGTCGTCGACGGCACCGGGCTGGTCGCCCTGCCCGGCCTGGTCGACCTGCACACCCACCTGCGCGAGCCCGGCCGGGAGGACGCCGAGACCGTCGAGTCCGGGTCCCGGGCGGCGGCGCTCGGCGGCTACACCGCCGTCTGCGCGATGGCCAACACCTCGCCGGTCGCCGACACCGCCGGCGTGGTCGAGCAGGTCTGGCGGCTCGGCCGGGAGGCCGGGCTGGTCGACGTGCAGCCCATCGGTGCGGTCACCGTCGGTCTGGCCGGCGAGCAGCTCGCCGAGCTGGGCGCGATGGCCGACTCGGCGGCCCGGGTGCGGATCTTCTCCGACGACGGGCACTGCGTCGCCGACCCGAAGCTGATGCGCCGCGCCCTGGAGTACGTCAAGGCGTTCGACGGGATCATCGCCCAGCACGCCGAGGAGCCCCGGCTCACCGAGGGCGCGCAGATGCACGAGGGCGAGGTGTCGACCCGGCTCGGCCTGACCGGCTGGCCGGCGGTCGCCGAGGAGGCGATCATCGCGCGGGACGTGCTGCTCGCCGAGCACGTCGGCAGCCGGCTGCACGTCTGCCACGTCTCCACCGCCGGCAGCGTCGAGGTGCTGCGCCAGGCCAAGGCCCGGGGCATCCGGGTCACCGCCGAGGTGACCCCGCACCACCTGCTGCTCACCGACGAGGTCGTGAGCGGGAGGAGTGAGCTTGCGAGCCCCGCACTCGCGAACAACTGGAGCCCAGCCGGAGCCTACGACCCGGTCTACAAGGTCAACCCGCCGCTGCGCACCGCGACCGACATCGCCGCGCTGCGGGCCGCCCTGGTCGAGGGCGTGATCGACATCGTCGCCACCGACCACGCCCCGCACGCCGTGGAGGACAAGGAGTGCGAGTGGGCGTACGCCCGGCCGGGCATGCTCGGCCTGGAGACGGCGCTGTCCATCGCCCTCGACGTGCTCGGCCCCGAGTGGGACCTGATCGCCGAGCGGATGTCGCGCACCCCGGCCCGGATCGCCGGCCTGGAGGGGCACGGCCTCGACCCGGCGCCCGGCGTGCCCGCCAACCTGACCCTGGTCGACCCGGCCGCCCGCCGCACCATCGAGCCGGCGGAGCTGGCCAGTCGCAGCCGCAACACCCCGTACGCCCGCATGACGCTGCCGGGTCGCATCGTGGCGACCTTCCTGCGCGGCGAGCCGACGGTCCTGGACGGAAAGGCTGTCAAGTGAGCACCAAGCGCAGGCCCGCGATCCTCGTGCTGGAGGACGGGCGCACGTTCCACGGCGAGGCGTACGGCAGCGTCGGGGAGACCTTCGGCGAGGCGGTCTTCAACACCGGCATGACCGGCTACCAGGAGACCCTGACCGACCCCTCCTACCACCGGCAGGTGGTCGTGCAGACCGCCCCGCACATCGGCAACACCGGCGTCAACGGCGAGGACGACGAGTCCGGCCGGATCTGGGTCGCCGGCTACGTGGTCCGCGACCCGGCGCGGATCGGCTCGAACTGGCGGGCCACCGGCGGGCTGGAGGACCGGCTGGCCGCCGAGGGCGTGGTCGGCATCAGCGGCGTGGACACCCGGGCGCTGACCCGGCACCTGCGCGAGCGCGGCGCGATGCGGGTCGGCATCTCCAGCGTCGAGACCGACCCGCGGGCCCTGCTGGCCCGGGTGCGGCAGGCCCCGGAGATGGTCGGCGCGGACCTCTCCGCCGAGGTGACCACCGCGAAGCCGTACGTGGTGGCGGCCGAGGGCGAGCACCGCTTCACGGTGGCCGCGCTGGACCTGGGCATCAAGCGCAACGTGCCGCGCCGGCTGGCCGCGCGCGGCGTCACCACCCACGTGCTGCCCGCCACGTCCACCATCGACGACCTGCTCGCCACCGGCGCGGACGCCGTCTTCTTCTCGCCCGGCCCCGGCGACCCGGCCACCGCGGACGCGCCGGTGGCGCTGGCCCGCGAGGTGCTGCGCCGGAAGGTACCGCTGTTCGGCATCTGCTTCGGCAGCCAGATCCTCGGCCGGGCGCTCGGCTTCGGCACGTACAAGCTGGGCTACGGCCACCGGGGGATCAACCAGCCGGTGCTCGACCGGGTCACCGGCAAGGTCGAGGTGACCAGCCACAACCACGGCTTCGCGGTCGAGGTCCCGGGCGCACGGCAGGGCGCGGTCGTACCCGATCAGGTGATCGAGACCGAGTTCGGTGGCGTCCAGGTCAGTCACGTCTGCCTCAATGACAACGTCGTCGAGGGGCTGCGGGCCAAGGACGTGCCCGCCTTCACCGTCCAGTACCACCCGGAGGCGGCAGCCGGTCCGCACGACGCGGACTACCTCTTCGACCGCTTCGCCGAGCTGATCGAGGGCCGGACCCAGAACGAGGGGCGCACACATGCCTAAGCGGACCGATCTCAAGCACATCCTGGTGATCGGCTCCGGGCCGATCGTGATCGGGCAGGCCTGCGAGTTCGACTACTCCGGCACCCAGGCGTGCCGGGTGCTGCGCAGCGAGGGGATCCGGGTCAGCCTGGTCAACTCGAACCCGGCGACGATCATGACGGACCCGGAGTTCGCCGACGCCACCTACGTCGAGCCGATCACCCCGGAGTTCGTCGAGCTGGTCATCGCCAAGGAGCGCCCGGACGCGATCCTGCCCACCCTGGGCGGGCAGACCGCGCTGAACACCGCGGTCGCCCTGCACGATGCGGGCGTGCTGGAGAAGTACGGTGTCGAGCTGATCGGCGCCAACATCGAGGCGATCAACCGGGGCGAGGACCGCCAGCTGTTCAAGGACATCGTCGCCAAGGCCGGCGTACGCCTGGGCCTGGACGACCCGTCCGGCCTGGTGCCCCGGTCCCGGGTCTGCCACTCGATGGCCGAGGTCGAGGCCACGGTCGCCGAGCTGGGCCTGCCGGTGGTGATCCGGCCGTCGTTCACGATGGGCGGCCTCGGCTCCGGCATGGCGCACACCCCGGAGGAGCTGGCCCGCATCGCGGGTGACGGGCTCACCGCCAGCCCGGTGCACGAGGTGCTCATCGAGGAGAGCGTGCTCGGCTGGAAGGAGTACGAGCTCGAACTCATGCGCGACCGGCACGACAACGTGGTGGTCGTCTGCTCGATCGAGAACGTCGACCCGATGGGTGTGCACACCGGCGACAGCGTCACCGTGGCCCCGGCCATGACGCTGACCGACCGGGAGTACCAGCAGCTGCGCGACCTGGGCATCGCGGTGCTGCGCGAGGTCGGCGTGGACACCGGCGGCTGCAACATCCAGTTCGCGGTGAACCCGGCCGACGGCCGGATCGTGGTGATCGAGATGAACCCGCGGGTGTCCCGGTCGTCGGCGCTGGCCTCCAAGGCCACCGGCTTCCCGATCGCGAAGATCGCCGCGAAGCTGGCCATCGGCTACACCCTGGACGAGATCCCCAACGACATCACGCTGAAGACCCCGGCGGCGTTCGAGCCGACCCTGGACTACGTGGTGGTGAAGATCCCGCGGTTCGCGTTCGAGAAGTTCCCCGGCGCGGACCCGGAGCTGACCACCACGATGAAGTCCGTCGGCGAGGCGATGAGCCTGGGCCGCAACTTCAGCGAGGCGCTGAACAAGGCGATGCGCTCGCTGGAGACCAAGGCGGGCGGCTTCTGGACGCTGCCCGACCCGGCCGGCGCGACGAAGGAGAACACCCTCGCCGCGCTGCGGATGCCGCACGACGGCCGGCTCTACACGGTGGAGCGGGCGCTGCGGCTGGGCGCCTCGATCGCCGAGGTGGCCGCCGCGTCCGGCGGGATCGACCCGTGGTTCCTGGACCAGATCGCCGCCCTGGTCGAGCTGCGCGCGGAGATCGTCGCCGCGCCGGTGCTCGACGCCGACCTGTTGCGCCTGGCCAAGCGGGCCGGGTTGTCCGACCGGCAGCTGGCCGCGCTGCGCCCGGAGCTGGCCGCCGAGGACGGCGTACGCACGCTGCGGCACCGCCTGGACGTCCGCCCGGTCTACAAGACCGTGGACACCTGCGCCGCCGAGTTCGAGGCGAGCACGCCCTACCACTACTCCTCCTACGACTCCGAGACGGAGGTCGTCGGGTCGGACCGGCCGAAGGTGCTGATCCTCGGCTCCGGGCCGAACCGGATCGGGCAGGGCATCGAGTTCGACTACTCCTGCGTGCACGCGGTTCAGGCGCTGCGAAGCGCGCCGGCCGGCGGCGTGACGGGCGGCGGCTACGAGACCGTGATGGTCAACTGCAACCCGGAGACGGTCTCCACCGACTACGACACGGCCGACCGGCTCTACTTCGAGCCGCTCACCTTCGAGGACGTGCTGGAGGTCTGGCACGCGGAGGACTCCTCCGGCAGGGCGGCCGGCGGGCCGGGCGTGGTCGGGGTGATCGTGCAGCTCGGCGGGCAGACCCCGCTGGGCCTGGCGCAGCGGCTCAAGGACGCGGGTGTGCCGGTCGTCGGCACCTCCCCGGAGTCGATCCACCTGGCGGAGGAGCGGGGCGCGTTCGGGGCGGTGCTGGCCCGGGCCGGGCTGCGCGCCCCGGCGCACGGCATGGCCACCTCGTACGACGAGGCGAAGGCGATCGCCGACGAGATCGGCTACCCGGTGCTGGTCCGGCCGTCGTACGTGCTGGGCGGGCGCGGCATGGAGATCGTCTACGACGACGCGACGCTGCGCGACTACATCGGGCGGGCCACCGACATCTCCCCGGACCACCCGGTGCTCGTGGACCGGTTCCTCGACGACGCCATCGAGATCGACGTGGACGCGCTCTGCGACGCCGACGGCGAGGTCTACCTCGGCGGGGTGATGGAGCACATCGAGGAGGCCGGCATCCACTCCGGCGACTCGTCCTGCTCGCTGCCGCCGATCACCCTGGCCGGCTCGCACGTCGCGCAGGTCCGCCGCTACACGGAGGCGATCGCCCGGGGCATCGGCGTGCGCGGCCTGCTCAACGTGCAGTACGCGCTGAAGGACGACGTGCTCTACGTGCTGGAGGCGAACCCCCGCGCGTCCCGGACGGTCCCGTTCGTCTCCAAGGCCACGGCGGTGCCGCTGGCGAAGGCGGCGGCCCGGATCGCGCTCGGCGCCACCATCGCCGAGCTGCGTGCCGAGGGGCTGCTCCCGGCCACCGGGGACGGCGGCTCGCTGCCGGCCGGCGCCCCGATCGCGGTCAAGGAGGCGGTGCTGCCGTTCAAGCGGTTCCGCACCCCGACGGGCAAGGGCATGGATTCGCTGCTCGGGCCGGAGATGAAGTCGACCGGCGAGGTGATGGGCATCGACACGGCCTTCGGGAACGCCTTCGCCAAGTCGCAGTCGGCCGCGTACGGCTCGCTGCCGACCGCCGGGAAGATCTTCGTGTCGGTCGCCAACCGGGACAAGCGCGGCATGATCTTCCCGGTGAAGCGCCTGGCCGACCTGGGCTTCGAGATCGTCGCCACCACCGGCACCGCCGAGGTGCTGCGCCGGCACGGCATCGCCTGCGAGCAGATCCGCAAGCACTACGAGTCCGGCGCGGGCGAGGACGCGGTGTCGCTGATCCTCGGCGGCGACGTCGCCCTGGTCATCAACACCCCGCAGGGCTCGGGTGCCAGCGCCCGCTCGGACGGCTACGAGATCCGCAGCGCCGCCGTCACGGCGGACATCCCGTGCATCACCACCGTGCCGGGCGCGGCGGCGGCCGTGATGGGCATCGAGGCGCGCATCCGGGGCGACATGCAGGTCCGCCCCCTCCAGGAGCTGCACGCCGCCCTGCGGGCCGCCGAGTGACCCGCCCCCAGCCGGTTGATCATGAGGTTGTTGTCGTGACACGCCGGTGCGGCGGGCAACAACCTCATGATCAACGGGGGGCGGGAGGGTGCGCGCGGTGATCTTCGAGCGGGTGGTGCGGCCGGGGCTGTTCCGGATCGGGGCGGGGGACGCGGAGGTGGCGCACGAGTGGACGCTGCGTCGGCTGGCGGGACTGTCCCGCCGGCCGGCGGCGCTGGCCGCCCTGCGCGCCCGGTACGCCGTCCGGGCGCCGCGCACGGTGTTCGGCGTCGAGTTCCCCAATCCGGTGGGGCTCGCCGCCGGAATGGACAAGGACGGGGCGGCGCTGCCGGCCTGGCCGGCGCTGGGCTTCGGCTTCGTCGAGGTCGGCACGGTCACCGCGCACCCGCAGCCGGGCAACCCCCGGCCCCGGCTGTTCCGGCTGCCCGACAGCGAGGCCGTGGTCAACCGGATGGGCTTCAACAACGCCGGCGCCGAGGCCCTCGCGGCCCGGCTGGCGGCGCTGCCCCGCCCGCTCGGGGTGCCGCTGGGCATCTCGCTCGGCAAGTCCAAGGTGACCCCGCTGGACGGGGCCGTGGAGGACTACCTCGCCTCCTACCGGGCGCTGCGCGGGCACGGCGACTACTTCGCGGTCAACGTCTCCTCGCCGAACACCCCGGGCCTGCGCGCGTTGCAGGACCGGGCGCACCTGGACGCCCTGCTCGCCGCGCTGGTGGGGGAGAAGCCGGTGCTGGTGAAGATCGCCCCCGACCTCACCGAGCCGGCGATCGCCGAGCTGTTGGAGGTCTGCCTGGCCCGGGGCGCGGCGGGGGTGATCGCCACCAACACGACCCTGGCGCGCGACGGCCTCGCCCCGGCCGACCGGGAGCGCGGCGCGCAGGCGGGCGGCCTGTCCGGCCGGCCGCTGGCCGACCGGGCCCGCGAGGTGGTGTCGTTCGTGCACCGGGAGACCGGCGGGCGGCTGCCGGTCGTCGGCGTCGGCGGCATCCTCGACCCCGACGACGCCGCCCGGATGTTCGACGCGGGCGCCGCCCTGGTCCAGCTCTACACGGGCTTCATCTACCGCGGCCCGGCCCTGCCCCGGGCCGTCGCCCGCGCCACGGCCGCCGCCCCGGTACCGGCCCGGTGACCGCAGTACCCGTGATCTTGCACTTCCCGCCCCGGCCAATGCCTCATACCGGACGAAAAGGGGGCCACGAGTGCAAGATCGCGGGGCGATGACGAAGGAGCGCGCGTGACACCCGAGGAGATCCTGGCGGCCGACCGCCGGCACGTCTGGCACCCGTACGCGGCCCTGCCGCCGGCCAGCCCGCCCTACGTGGTGGAGGGCGCACAGGGCGTACGGCTGCGGCTGGCCGACGGCCGGGAGCTGGTCGACGGGATGTCGTCGTGGTGGGCGGCGATCCACGGCTACCGGCACCCCGCGCTCGACGCGGCGGTCACCGACCAGCTCGGGCGGATGAGCCACATGATGTTCGGGGGGCTCACCCACGAGCCCGCGGTCCGCCTGGCGGCCACCCTCGTCGAGCTGGCCCCGGACGGGCTGGAGCACGTCTTCCTGGCCGACTCCGGCTCGGTCGCCGTCGAGGTCGCCGTCAAGATGTGCCTGCAGTACCAACGCGCCACCGGCCGGCCGGAACGCCGCCGGCTGGGCACCTGGCGGGGCGGCTACCACGGCGACACGTTCCACCCGATGAGCGTCTGTGACCCCGAGGGCGGGATGCACCACCTCTGGGGCGACGTGCTGCCCCGGCAGGTCTTCGCCCCCGTCCCGCCCGCCGGCTTCGACACCCCGCCCGACGCCGCCTACGAGGCGGCCCTGGTCGAGGCGGTCGAGCGGCACGCCCACGAACTGGCGGCGGTCATCGTGGAGCCGGTCGTCCAGGGCGCCGGGGGCATGCGCTTCCACCACCCGCACTACCTGCGGGTGCTGCGCGAGGTCACCCGGGCGCACGGGGTGCTGCTGGTCTTCGACGAGATCGCCACCGGCTTCGGCCGGACGGGTGCCATGTTCGCCGCCGAGCACGCCGGGGTGGTGCCCGACGTGATGTGCGTGGGCAAGGCGCTCACCGGCGGCTACCTGACGCTGGCCGCCGCGCTCTGCACGGCGGAGGTCGCCCGGGGCATCTCCGCCGGCGGGGTGCTGGCGCACGGCCCGACGTTCATGGGCAACCCGCTGGCCTGCGCGGTCGCCAACGCGTCCCTGGGCCTGCTGCGGGCCGGGGACTGGGCGGGGCAGGTGTCGAGGGTGCAGGCGGGCCTGCGGGCCGGCCTGGAGCCGTTGCGGGGCGCGCCGGGGGTGCGCGACGTGCGGGTGCTCGGCGCGATCGGCGTGGTGCAGCTCGACCACGAGGTGGACCTCGCCGCCGCCACCGCCGCTGCGGTCGCCGAGGGCGTCTGGCTGCGGCCGTTCCGCGACCTGGTCTACACCATGCCGCCGTACGTCACCGACGACGCCGACCTGGCCCGGATCGCCGCCGGGGTCGCCGCCGCCGTGCGGGCCGGCTGAGCCGCCGGTCACGGTCCGGCGGGAGTACGCGGGCGGCGCGCGCCGCCCGCCGACGAGCGTGCCCCGGGCGGTGGACGCCCGGGCGAGGAGAGGGAGAGAACCGGATGGAGAGCTTCGGCGCCCGCCTGCACCGGGCCGTCACCGAGCGTGGGCCGCTCTGCGTCGGCATCGACCCGCACCCGGGGCTGCTGGCCCGCTGGGGGCTCGACGACGACGTCCGGGGGCTTGACCGGTTCGCCCGGACGGTCGCGGAAGCCCTCGGTGACCGGGTCGCGGTGGTCAAGCCCCAGTCGGCGTTTTTCGAACGGTTCGGCTCGCGCGGAGTGGCGATCCTAGAGTCAACTATCCGACAGTTACGTGAGGCCGGCTCGCTCGTTCTCCTCGACGTCAAGCGCGGCGACATCGGCTCGACCGTCGCCGCCTACGCCTCGGCGTACCTTGACCCATCCAGTCCGGTCCATGTCGACGCGGTGACGGCGAGCCCGTACCTCGGCGTCGGCTCGCTCGCCCCGATGTTCGAGCTGGCCGCCGAGCACGGCGGCGGGGTCTTCGTGCTGGCGCTCACCAGCAACCCCGAGGGCGCCGCCGTGCAGCGCGCCCGCACCGCCGACGGGCGGACCGTGGCGCAGACCGTCATCGACGAGATCTCCCAGCTCAACGCGGGTGCGGAGCCGCTCGGCAGCTTCGGCCTGGTGGTCGGCGCGACCATCGGCGACACCGGCCACGACCTGTCCCGGGTCAACGGCCCGCTGCTCGCCCCGGGCCTCGGGGCGCAGGGCGCCACCGCGGCGGATCTGCGCGTCGTCTTCGGCTCCAGCCTGCCCGCCGTGCTGCCCTCGTACTCCCGCGAGGTGCTGAACGCGGGCCCGGACGCGGCCGCGCTGCGGGCCGCCGCGGACCGGGCCCTGGCCGACTGCCGGGCTGCCCTGACCGCCGGCTGACTGACTGACGGCTCGGTCACTTTGCGATGATCATCGCGCGTCCACGTTGCCGAAAGCGTCGTTGGCCGCTAGTTTTCCCGGCGCTGGGAACCACGGACCCCTTGGTTCACAGCGACACCACGTTTCACAGATGCGGCGTGGCGTCCCGCCCGTCGCGATAGGGACCTGAGGAGAACTGGTGCCGCTCCCGTCACTGACCCCGGAACAGCGCGCTGCCGCGCTGGAGAAGGCCGCGGAGATCCGCAAGGCCCGTGCTGAGCTGAAGGAGCAGCTCAAGCAGGGCAAGACCACCCTCGGAGCCGTCCTCGAGCGCGCCGAGTCCGACGACGTCGTCGGCAAGCTCAAGGTCTCCGCCGTGCTGCAGGCGATGCCGGGTATCGGCAAGATCCGGGCCACCCAGATCATGGAGAAGCTCAAGATCGCCGACAGCCGTCGCCTGCGTGGCCTCGGCGAGCAGCAGCGCAAGGCACTGCTTGGGGAGTTCGCCGCCAACTGAGGCTGGCAGCGTGTAGAAACAAGCAGTGAGCACGGATGACGAGGCGCGCCCGGCGGCTCGGCTCACTGTCCTGGCCGGACCTGAGGGTTCGGGCACGGAGAGTGTCGTCGAGCGCGTCCGGGCGCGTTCTCCGTCCGTGTGGGTCCCGGTGCCGGCCACCACGCGCCCCCGTCGGGAGGGCGAGCTGGACGGGGTGGACCGCCTCTTCCTGACCCCGGCGGAGTTCGACCGCATGGTCGCGGCGGGGGAGCTGCTGGAGTGGAGCCGGGCCGGGCCCCACCGGCGCGGCACGCCGGGCGGGCCGGTGCGGGCCCGGCTGGCCGCCGGGCAGCCGGTGCTGCTCGGCCTCGACCTCGCCGGCGCGCTGCTGGTCCGGGCGGCGCTGCCCGACGCCCGGCTGGTACTGCTGCACCCGCCCGGCATCCTCCCCCCGGCGGGCACCCTGGCGGCGTTCGACCACACCGTCGCGCACGACCTCACCGATCGGGTCGTCGAGGAGCTGGTAGGCTTGTCCGGTTCTTCTTTCCTGGCTCCGGCGCGACCGCATCTGCGCGGTTGACCGCCAGCACCGCTGCGTGCGGTGCGATAGACGCAGAGGTTAATTCGTGGGATCCATCGCAAACCCCGAAGGCATCACCAACCCGCCGATCGACGAGCTCCTCGAGAAGACGACGTCGAAGTACGCGCTGGTCATCTTCGCCGCCAAGCGCGCGCGCCAGGTCAACGCCTACTACAGCCAGCTCGGTGAGGGCCTGCTGGAGTACGTCGGCCCGCTGGTCGAGACCACCCCGCAGGAGAAGCCGCTCTCCATCGCCATGCGCGAGATCAACGCGGGCCTGCTCACCGCCGAGCCGACCGACCAGCCGTAACCCGCCCCGCGCCGATGTCCCCCCGGATCGTCCTCGGGGTCGGCGGCGGTATCGCCGCCTACAAGGCGTGCGAGCTGCTGCGACTCTTCACCGAGTCGGGTCACCGGGTCCGGGTCGTGCCGACCGCGTCGGCGCTCCGCTTCGTCGGGGCGCCGACCTGGGCGGCGCTCTCCGGCCAGCCGGTCGCCGACGACGTCTGGTCCGACGTGCACGAGGTGCCGCACGTCCGGCTCGGCCAGCAGGCCGACCTCGTCGTGGTCGCGCCGGCCACCGCCGACCTGTTCGCCAAGGCCGCCCACGGCCTCGCCGACGACCTGCTGACCAACACGCTGCTCACCGCCCGCTGCCCGGTCGTGCTGGCCCCGGCCATGCACACCGAGATGTGGGAGCACCCCGCCACCGTCGCCAACGTCGCGACGCTGCGCTCCCGGGGCGTCCGGGTGGTCGAGCCCGCCGTCGGCCGGCTCACCGGGGCCGACACCGGCAAGGGTCGGCTGCCCGACCCGGCGGAGATCTTCGCGGTCGCCCGCCGGGCCCTGGCCCGGGGCGTCGCCGCCCCCGCCGACCTGGCCGGGCGGCACGTGGTGGTGACCGCCGGCGGCACCCGCGAGCCCCTCGACCCGGTCCGTTTCCTGGGCAACCGCTCCTCCGGCAAGCAGGGCTACGCCTTCGCCCGCTGCGCCGTCGCCCGCGGCGCCCGGGTCACCCTGATCTCGGCCAACGTCTCGCTGCCCGACCCGGCGGGCGTCGACCTGCTCCGGGTCGGCACCACCGCCGAGCTGCGCGAGGCCACGCTCGCGGCGGCCGCCGGGGCCGACGTGGTGGTGATGGCGGCGGCTCCCGCCGATTTCCGCCCGGCGACCTACGCACCTGGCAAAATCAAGAAGTCGGACGACGGCGACGCGCCCACCATCGCGCTCGTCACCAACCCGGACATCGCCGCCGAACTGGGCCAGCGCCGTCGCCCGGAGCAGGTGCTGGTGGTGTTCGCCGCGGAGACCGGCGACGCCGAGGCCAACGGCCGGGCCAAGCTCGCCCGCAAACGGGCGGACCTCATCGTCATCAACGAGGTCGGCACCGACAAGGTCTTCGGCGCCGACACCAACGCGGCGACCGTCATCGGCGCGGACGGGTCGGTCAGCCGGCTGCCCGAACAGTCCAAGGAGGACCTCGCCGACGCCGTCTGGGACCTCGTGGCGGCCCGGTTGCCCGACCGTTCCTGACGGCTGGAACCGAGCATGACCGAAGGCCCCCGGCGCACGCGCGGATGACTAGACTTCCGCGGAACGACTTATCCACAAGCTAGGAGTGCCGTGACACGCCGCCTCTTCACTTCCGAATCGGTCACGGAAGGCCACCCGGACAAGATCGCCGACCAGATCAGCGACGGCATTCTCGACGCCCTGCTCGCCGAGGACCCGCGCAGCCGGGTCGCGGTCGAGACCTTGATCACCACCGGCCAGGTGCACATCGCCGGCGAGGTGACCACCAAGGCGTACGCCGACATCCCGACCATTGTCCGTCGGACCATCCTCGACATCGGCTACGACTCGTCGAAGAAGGGCTTCGACGGCGCTTCCTGTGGCGTCAACGTCTCCATCGGCGCCCAGTCGGCGGACATCGCCCAGGGCGTCGACAACGCCTTCGAGCTGCGTACCGGGGCCTCGGAGAGCGCGCTGGACGCCCAGGGCGCCGGCGACCAGGGCATGATGTTCGGGTTCGCCTGCTCGGAGACGCCCGAGCTGATGCCGCTGCCGATCGCGCTGGCGCACCGGCTGGCCCGCCGGCTGTCGCAGGTGCGCAAGGACGGCACCATCCCCTACCTGCGCCCGGACGGCAAGACCCAGGTCACCATCGAGTACGAGGGGCTGCGCCCGGTCCGGCTCAACACGGTGGTCGTCTCCAGCCAGCACGCCGCGGACATCTCGCTGGACTCGCTGCTCACCCCCGACGTGCGCGAGCACGTCATCGCCCCGGAGCTGGAGAGCCTCGGCCTGGACACCGAGGGCTACCGGCTGCTGGTCAACCCGACCGGCCGGTTCGAGATCGGCGGGCCGATGGGCGACGCCGGCCTGACCGGACGCAAGATCATCGTCGACACCTACGGCGGTTACGCCCGGCACGGCGGCGGCGCGTTCTCCGGCAAGGACCCGTCGAAGGTCGACCGCTCGGCGGCGTACGCGACCCGCTGGGTGGCCAAGAACGTGGTCGCCGCCGGCCTGGCCGAACGGTGCGAGGTGCAGGTCGCCTACGCGATCGGCAAGGCCCACCCGGTCAGCCTCTTCGTCGAGACGTTCGGCACCGAGACCGTGCCGGTCGCCTCGATCGAGCAGGCCGTCACCGAGGTCTTCGACCTGCGGCCTGCGGCCATCATCCGCGACCTCAACCTGCTCCGCCCGATCTACCAGCAGACCGCCGCGTACGGCCACTTCGGCCGTGAGCTGCCGGACCTGACCTGGGAGAGCACCGACCGGGCCGCCGACCTCAAGTCGGCCGCGGGAGCCTGACCGGCACCAGGCGCAGCGACCGGCGACCCGCTGCGGGGTCGCCGGTCGCTCGCGTCTGCGTCGACCTGCCCCTGGCCCACCTGGACCGTCCGTTCGACTACCTCGTCCCCGCCGAGCTGGACGCCGACGCGGTTCCCGGCACGCGGGTGAAGGTCCGCTTCGCGGGGCAGCTCGTCGACGGCTGGCTGCTGGAACGGGCCGACGACTCGGGGCACACCGGCCGGCTGGCGTACCTGGAGAAGGTCGTCTCGCCGGAGCCGGTGCTCGCCCCGGAGGTCGCCCGGCTGGCCCGGGCGGTCGCCGACCGCTACGCCGGCAGCCTCGCCGACGTGCTCCGCCTCGCCGTACCGCCCCGGCACGCCCGGGTGGAGAAGGACGTCCGCGCCCGCGACGCTCCCGTGCCGGCCGGGGACGCGGCCGTGCCCGCCGGGGACGCCCGCGTGCCGGGCGGGGACGTTCCTGTGCCCGCCGGGGACGCGACCGTGCCGGCCGGGGACGCGGCGGTGTCCGCCGAAGGCGCGGCCGTGTCCGGCGGAGACGCCGCGGCGCCGGAGGGCGGCCCCACGGCGTCCGGCGGAGGCTCCCGCGCGCCGGGCGAAGGTCCCGCCGAGGTCGCCGTGCCCGAGGTCGCGGTGCCGGTGGACGCCCCGGCGGGCGCCGGGCCGGTGGTCGGGCCCGGTCCGGAGGCCTGGCGGGACTACCCGGCCGGGCCGGCCCTGCTCCGGGCGTTGGCCGCCGGGCGGGCACCCCGCGCGGTCTGGTCGGCGCTGCCCGGGGAGGACTGGCCCGCCCGGTACGCCGAGGCCGTCGCCGCGACCGTCGCCGGCGGCCGGGGCGCGGTGGTGGTGGTCGCCGACAACCGCGACCTGGATCGCCTCGACGCCGCCCTGCACGCCACCCTGGGTCCGGGGCGGCACGTCTGCCTCTCCGCCGCCCTCGGCCCCGCCCGGCGCTACCGGGCGTTCCTCGCCGCCCGGCGCGGCGACGTGCCCGTGGTGGTCGGCACCCGCGCCGCGATGTTCGCCCCGGTCGCCCGCCTCGGCCTGGTGGCGATCTGGGACGACGGCGACGACCTGCACGCCGAGCCCCGGGCCCCCTACCCGCACGCCCGGGAGGTGCTGCTCACCCGTGCCCAGCTCGGCGACGCCGCCGCCCTGGTCGGCGGGTTCACCCGCACGGCCGAGGCGCAGCTGCTGGTGGAGACCGGGTGGGCCCGCGAGGTGGTGGCCGACCGGGCCACCCTGCGGGCCCGGATGCCGGCGATCGCGCCCACCGGCGACGACCCGCAGCTGGCCCGGGACCCCGGGGCGGCCACCGCCCGGCTGCCCAGCCTGGCCTGGACCACCGCCCGCGAGGCGATCCGGGCCGACCTGCCGGTGCTGGTCCAGGTGCCCCGCCGCGGCTACCTGCCCTCGGTTGCCTGCGCCGAGTGCCGGACCCCGGCCCGGTGCCCGCACTGCGCCGGGCCGCTCGCGCTGCCCTCGGCCGAGGGCAGCCCGGCCTGCCGGTGGTGCGGGCGGGTCGCCGCCGCGTACGCCTGCCCCGAGTGCGGCGGGCGGCGGCTGCGGGCCTCCGTCACCGGCGCCCGGCGCACGGCCGAGGAACTGGGGCGGGCCTTCCCCGGCGTGCCGGTGCGCACCTCCGGCCGTGAGGAGGTGCTCGCCACCGTGCCCGGCGGCGCCGGCCTGGTCATCGCCACCCCCGGCGCCGAGCCGGTCGCCGAGGGCGGCTTCGGCGCGGTGCTGCTGCTGGACTCCTGGGCCCTGCTCACCCGGGCCGACCTGCGGGCGGGGGAGGAGGCGCTGCGCCGCTGGCTGGCCGCCGCCGCGCTGGCCCGCCCCGCGGCCGGCGGCGGCCGGGTGGTGGTGGTCGCCGACGGCGCCCTCGCCCCGGTGCAGGCGCTGCTGCGCTGGGACGCCGCCTGGTTCGCCGCCCGGGAGCTGGCCGAGCGGCGGGAGCTGGGCTTCCCGCCGGCGGTGCGGATGGCCAGCGTGACCGGCCTGCCGGCGGCGGTGGCCGACCTGCTGGCCGAGGCCCGGCTCCCGGCAGAGGCCGAGCTGCTCGGGCCGGTGCCGGCCGACGGGGAGCGGGAGCGGATGCTGGTCCGGGTGCCCCGGGCCCGGGCGGCCGCGCTGGCCGGTGCGCTGCACTCGGCGGCCGGGGTGCGCACGGCGCGCAAGGCCGTCGACCCGGTCCGTCTCCAGGTGGACCCGCTCAGCCTCTTCTGACCCGGGCGACACCCGCGCCGCCCGTGACCACGGCCCCGGGCCGCCGGTGATCCGTCGCCACGCCCGGGCCGCCGGTGATCCGTCGCCACGCCCGGGCCGCCGGTGATCCGTCGCCACGGCCGCGCCGCCCGCAGTGGGCCGCCCGTGATCCGCCGCACGGTCCCGCCGTTCCGGGCGCGTGACCGGCCCGCCGTCGCACGCCAGGTACGGCGGACGGCCCACGAGCGGGTGATAGCATCGCCCGTCATGCCCGGGCGTACGACGGCTCCAGGTCGCGGCGCGGCGTCAGACGCGCCGAGCTGGAGTTGTCGCAGGATCGCGCGACGATGGCGGGAGCGCGTCGGTTCGGCGCGATGTCGATGATGTCAATCAGCCGGTGATCAGGGGTGGGCCAGTCGTGACCGTTCGTCAGTCGATCGTCTTCAATGGTGACCTCGGCAGCGGCAAGAGCACCGTCTCGGTGGAGATCGCCAAGCGGCTCGGCCTGCGCCGGGTCAGCGTCGGTGACCTCTACCGGCAGATGGCGCAGGAGCGGCAGATGACCGCGCTGCAGCTCAACCTGCACGCCGAGCTGGACCAGGCCGTCGACGGCTACGTCGACCAGCTCCAGCGGGACATCGCCGCCTCGGGCGAGCGGCTGGTCATGGACTCCCGGCTGGCCTGGCACTTCTTCACCGACGCGCTCAAGGTGCACATGATCACCGAGCCGGGCGAGGCGGCCCGCCGGGTGCTCGCCCGCCCCTCCGGCCCGGCCGAGAGCTACACGTCGCTGGAGGAAGCCACGGCCAAGCTGCGGGAGCGCAGCGAGAGCGAGCGGGGCCGGTTCATCGTCCGCTACGGAGTGGACAAGGCGCGGCTGCGCAACTACGACCTGATCTGCGACACCACCCGCGCCTCCGCGGACGAGGTCATCGAGCACATCGTCGACGCGTACGAGGGCCGGCTGTGCGCGGACGTGCTGCGCGACGCCCCGCCGCTGCTGCTGCTCGACCCGGCCCGGGTCTACCCGACCGAGGACATCGCCGCCCTGCGCGGCCTGTGGGACTCGGAGTTCGTCGGCGACGTCGCCGCGGCCGGCGACGAGGCGCTGGAGCCGCTGCGGATCGGCTACACGGGGGAGTACTTCTTCGTCGTCGACGGGCACCGCCGGCTCAGCGCCGCCCTGCAGAACGGCTTCCGCCTGGTGCCGGCCCAACTCGTCGCCGAGGTCGACGAGCCGGTGGCCGGCGGGATGAGCGCGGTGGACTACTTCGCCGCCCAGGCCCGGCCGACCCTGATCCACGACTGGGAGGCCGCCCACAAGATCGAGCTGCCGCTGCCCGAGCACGCCCTGCTCGGCGGGGGCACGGTGCTGGCCGGGGAGCCGGGCGCCGGCGCCTGATCCGCCCGGTCGGCGGCACCTCAGCACCGGCGGGACAGCCGGCTGTTCCGCGAGCGCCCGCGCGCCGACCGGACGTACGAGCGGCTGCGTGGTGATCATCGACACCGAACCGGCGGCGGCGCAACGCGGTACGCCGCCCGGGACGGCTCCCGGCACTCCGTAGACTGGTACGGCACCACGTCGTCCAGCCGAAGGAGCCACGCCGAGTGACCGTCCAGCCCATCCGTCTGTTCGGGGATCCGGTGCTGCGCACGCCGGCCGATCCGGTGGTCGACTTCGACGTCGAGCTGCGCAAGCTCATCGCGGACCTGACCGACACGATGCGCGAGCAGAACGGCGCCGGCCTCGCCGCGCCGCAGCTCGGTGTGGGCCTGCGGGTGTTCACCTTCGACGTCGACGACGTGCTGGGCCACCTGGTCAACCCGGTGCTGGAGTTTCCCGACGCCGAGGAGCAGGACGGGCCGGAGGGCTGCCTGTCCATTCCGGGCCTCTACTTCGACACCAAGCGCCGGCAGAACGTGATCGCCAAGGGCTTCAACGGCTACGGCGACCCGTTGCAGATCGTCGGCACCGGCCTGATGGCGCGTTGCGTGCAGCACGAGACGGACCACCTCGACGGGGTGCTCTTCGTGGACCGGCTGGACCCGGCCGGCCGCAAGGAGGCGATGAAGGCGATCCGCCAGGCGGAGTGGTACGACCCGGCCGCCCCGCCGACGGTGAAGCTCAACCCGCACACCTCCAGCAGCCCCTTCGGCCTGGGTCGGTGAGCCGCCCGTGCGCGTGATCTTCGCCGGCACACCGGCCGTCGCCGTACCTGCCCTGGCCGCCGTGGCGGCCTCCCGCCACGAGCTGGTCGCCGTGGTCACCCGCCCCGACGCGCCCGCCGGGCGGGGGCGCGGGCTGTCCCGGTCCCCCGTCGGGGCGTGGGCCGACGAGCACGGGATCGAGGTGCTCACCCCGGCCCGCCCGCGCGAGCCGGAGTTCCTGGACCGGCTGCGCGAGCTGGCCCCGGACTGCGTCCCCGTGGTGGCCTACGGCGCGCTGGTGCCGCCGGCCGCCCTGGAGATCCCCCGGCACGGGTGGATCAACCTGCACTTCTCCCTGCTGCCCGCGTGGCGCGGGGCCGCGCCCGTCCAGCACGCCGTGCTGCACGGCGACGAGCTGACCGGGGCCAGCGTCTTCCAACTGGAGGAGGGCCTCGACACGGGGCCGGTCTACGGCACGCTCACCGACGAGATCCGCCCGGCCGACACCTCCGGCGACCTGCTGGAGCGGCTCGCCCACTCCGGTGCGGGCCTGCTGGTGGCCGTCCTCGACGCGATCGCCGACGGCACCGCCCGGGCCGAGCCGCAGCCCGCCGACGGGGTGTCCCTGGCGCCGAAGCTGACCGTGGAGGACGCCCGGGTGCGCTGGTCCGACCCGGCGTTCGCGGTGGACCGGCGGATCCGGGCCTGCACGCCGGCGCCCGGGCCGTGGACGACGTTCCGGGGCGAGCGGGTCAAGCTCGGCCCGGTCGCTCCGGTGGCCGACGGCCCCGAGCTGAAGCCGGGCGAGCTGCTGGTGGAGAAGTCCCGGGTGCTGGCCGGCACGGCCACCGTCCCGGTGCGGCTCGGCGAGGTGCGGGCCGCGGGCAAGCGGGCGATGGCGGCGACCGACTGGGCGCGCGGCGCCCGGGTGGCCGCAGGGGAGGAACTCGCGTGACGGACCCCGAACGGCCCTCCGGCGACCGTTTCCCGGCGGAGCGACGCGGTGAGCGGTCCGGCGGCCCCGGGCGCGGCGATCTCCGGCATCGGCCTGCACACCCCCGCCTCAGTGCACTACGGCACCGCCGGCGACGTGCACGGCCAGCGGCAGGCCACCCTCGA
>NZ_JBFAAF010000055.1:0-52513 GCF_040639595.1 Micromonospora sp. NPDC023814 | reverse complement strand
CCTGCGTGACGGCGCCCCGCCCCCCCCCCCCCCCGCCCGCGGGGGGGGGGGGGGGGGGGGGGGCCCCCCCCCCCCCGCGCCGGGATGTCACAGGCCGAGCAGTCGCAGCGGCACGGCGTCGGCCATCGCCTGGTTGCCGGCGTCGTTCGGGTGGATGTGGTCACCCGAGTCGTACGCGGGCAGCAGCCGGCTGGGCTGGGCGGGATCGCGCAGCACCCGGTCGAAGTCGAGCAGCCCGTCGAACTCGTCGCTGCCGCGCAGCCACGCGTTCACCGCCTGCCGGGTGGCCTCCTTCTCGGGCGTCCACACTCCCGGGTTGCCGTGCCCCTCGTACGGGGTGAGCGTCGACACCAGGCTGCGCAGGCCGCGCGCCTTCACCTGCTGGTTGACCTGCCGCAGCGAGGCGATGATGCTCTCGGCGGAGTCGCCCGACATCCAGATGTCGTTGATGCCCAGGTGGGTGACGACGGTCCGGGCGTCGGTCTGTGCGAAGACGTCCTCGTCGAGCCGGGCCAGGGCGTTGGGGCCCAGCTCGTGGTAGCCGGGGAAGCCGCCCGCGCCGGGCTCGGTGCCCTCGTGGTTGAGCCGGTTGCCGGCCAGGCTCAGGTTGAGCACGCCCGGGGTGCGTACGTCGGGGCGGGCGTCGACGAGCCGGTCGGCGAGCAGGTCCGGCCAGCGTTTGTTGGCGTTGACGGTGCTGCCGTTGCCGTCGGCGATCGAGTCGCCGAAGACCACCACCGAGCCGGGGCTGTGCTTGCGCTGCACGTCGATGCCGGACAGGAAGAACCAGCAGCAGTTCGGCCGGATGGTGAACCCGGCGCCGTCGGCGGCGGAGGTGAGGTCCGTGGCGCCGATGAAGTTGGTCTGCCGGGACTGGCCGTGGAAGGTCACCGGGCCGGTCGGGGTCGGGAAGTGCAGGGTCACCACCAGGTCCTGCTGGTCGCCGACGGGCAGGGCGACCGGGTCGCTGAGCAGCTCGGCGCCGCGGTTCATGGTGGCGGAGGCGGCCCCGTCGAAGGTCAGCTCCCGCAGGGTCGAGGTGTCGATGTCGGACAGGTCGTCGGGGGTCGCGGTGTTCGGCTTCGCCACGGTGGCGCGGCCGACCTTGACGGCCTGCTCGCCGTACATGTTGCTCAGTCGCACCCGGAACCGCGGTCCGCCCACGGTGGTGTGCACGACCATCCGGACGCTCTGGTTGTTGAGGCCGTTGTTGGTCAGGCCGGTCGCGTTGCCCCGGGTGACCGCGGCCGCCCAGCTGCCCGCCCAGACCGTCCGCTGGTGGCGGGCCGCCTCGGCGTCGGGCGGGCCGGCGCTGGCCACCACCGCCGGGGTGCCCGCGATCAACAGGGTGGCCGCGGACGCGATGACAGGCCATCTCTTCGGGGTCGACATTGAACCTCCATCGTTGGCAGCCCAGGGCCGTCCGCTGACGGCACCGCCTGGACGATGGTCCAGAAACCTAGCCGCCCCGTTTTACGGGCGTCAATCAACCTGATCGACGTGATCAAATGTCCTCCGGTTCGGCCGGAACGCCGTTCGGTCTCTGTCCCGTGACAGGCGGTGGTGCCTACGCTCACGGACGGCGGCGGTGCGGTCGCCGAGGCGCGCACCCACCCGCCGCGCCGTCCCCGGGCTGACCGGCGGACGGCCACTCCACTTCGCCAATGGGGGCTGCGGGATGACAGACGGACCGGAGCGACGGGACGGCTACGTACACCGGGCGCTGGAGCTGTTCGCCGACTTCGGTGACCGGGAGGCGCTGGTCGGCGGCGGGCACCGGCTCAGCTACGCCGACGTCGCCGCCGAGGTGCGCCGGCTGGCCGCGACGCTGCGCGGGCACGGCGTACGGCCGGGCGACGGGGTGCTGGTCGCGCTCGGCAACCCGGTGGAGGGGCCGCTGGTGCAACTCGCCCTGCACCTGCTGGGCTGCCGGACGATGTGGATCGCGCCGGTCACCTCCCGCCGCGAGGTGGCCGAGTTCGTCCGGCTGGCCCGCCCCGACGCCTTCGTCTACGACGCCCGCGACCCCGCGAGCCTCGGCCCGGAACTGGCCGCCGGGCTGCCCGGCGTGCCGGTCCTCTGCCTCGGCCCGGGCGGCGCGGGCCCGGACCTCACCGACGGTGCGCATCCCGCGCCGGGGGACGACCTGCCGGCGCGGGTCCCGGCGCCGGAGTCCTTCCTCCAGACCAGCGGCACCACCGGCACGCCCAAGCTGGTGCACCACCGGGAGAGCTTCTACGCGCAGATCCTCGCCCTGGCCGCCGACTTCCGCGCGGCCGGGTACCCGCTGCTGCGGCACCTGTCGCACTCGCCGATGTGGCTGGCCAGCGGCCAGATCA
This sequence comes from Micromonospora sp. NPDC023814, assembly GCF_040639595.1. Lineage (NCBI taxonomy): Bacteria > Bacillati > Actinomycetota > Actinomycetes > Micromonosporales > Micromonosporaceae > Micromonospora > Micromonospora sp. NPDC023814. The sequence goes on along the minus strand of NZ_JBFAAF010000055.1, from coordinate 50,174 downwards.
CCACGCTGTTCAACCTGTTCACCGGCGGGGTGCTGTTCCCCGGCGACGGCTGGGACCCGGCGCGGTTCATCGAGACCGTCGGGCGGGAGCGGATCAACTCCACCTTCGTCACCCCGCCGATGCTCTACGAGGTGCTCGACCATCCGGCGCTGGACGGCGCGGACTTCTCCGCCATGTTCATGTTCAACGTGGGCGCCGGGCCCGCCGCGCCCGCCCGCCTGCGCCAGGCCATCGCCCGCTTCGGCCCGGTGCTGCGCATCGTGTACGGCCTCAGCGAGGCGGTGGTGATCACCGCCCTGCCGGGGCTGACCGACGACCCGGAGCACCCGGAGCGGCTGCGCTCCTGCGGCCGGCCGTACGGGGACGTGCGCGTCGAGATCCGCGCCGAGGACGGCACCGTGCTGCCGCCCGGCGAGAACGGCGAGGTGTGGGTGCACACCGACCTGCGCTTCGCCGGCTACCACGGCCAGCCCGAGCTGACCGCCGAGACGCTGGTCGACGGCTGGGTCCGCACCCGCGACATCGGGCACGTCGACGCCGACGGCTACCTCTACCTCGTCGACCGGTTGCAGGACCGGATCCTCACCCGGCGGCGCAGCTGGCCGATCTACTCCCGCCCGATCGAGGACGCCCTGGCCGGGCACCCGCAGGTCCGCGCGGCCGCGGTGATCGGCGTGCCCGACGAGGTCGCCGGTGAGCTGCCGTACGCCTACGTGGTGCCGGCGCCCGACGCGACGGTGACCGCTCGGGAGCTGATCGACCTGGTCACCGCCGCGCTCAGCGACACCTGGGCGCCGGGCGGGGTCGAGTTCGTCGACCGGCTGCCGCTCAACCGCTCGAACAAGGTGGACAAGCGCGCGCTGCGGGCCCGGTACGCCGAGGCCCACCCGAGCGCGGTGGAGCACCCGGAGGCGTCGATCGGCAGCGTGGCGTGACGTCCCGGCGGGAACTGACCACCCTGGTCGCCGCCGACCTGATCTCGAACCTGGGCAGCCGGGTCTCCGTGGTGGCGATCCCGTGGCTGGTGCTGGAGACCACCGGCAGCCCCGCGAAGATGGGCGCGGTGGCCGCCGCCGAGACGCTGCCCTACCTGCTCTCCGGCGCGCTGGGCACCCCCTGGGCGGACCGGATCGGGCTGCGCCGCACCTCGATCCTGGCCGACGTGGGCAGCGCGGGGCTGATGGTCGCGGTGGCCCTCACCCCGTGGCTGGGCTTCGGTGCGCTGGTCGCGCTGGTCGCCCTCGTGGGCACGCTGCGGGGCGTCGGCGACCGGGTCAAGCACGTCATGTTCCGCCCGGCCGCCGAGGCCGCCGGGGTGCAACTGATCCGGCTGACCTCCGTCTACGACGGGCTCGGTCGGGTGGTCACCCTGCTCGGCGCGGGGCTGGGCGGGCTGCTCATCTGGTGGTTCGGCGTGACCCAGGCGATCCTCATCGACGCCGCCAGCTTCGCCGTCTGCGCGCTGCTGGTCGGGCTCCTCGTCCGGCCGCCGGCGCCCCCGACGGCGCCAGCACGGCCGGAGGGCTACCTGCGCGCGCTGGCGGGCGGGTTCCGCTACCTCGGCCGCGACCGGATGCTGCTGACCATGCTGCTGGTGATCTCGGCGCTGAACATGGTGGTCAACGCCAGCATCGCCGTCTACATCCCGCTCTGGGTGGCCGACGTGCTGCGCAGCCCGGTCGGGCTGGGCCTGGTGCTGGGCGCGTTCTCGGCGGGCGCCCTGCTGGGGAACCTGCTGTTCACCGCGTTCGGCCCCCGGCTGCCCCGGTACCTGGCCTTCGTGGTCGGGGCGGCGGTCAGCGGCGCCCCGCGGCTGCTGGTCCTGGCGCTGAGCGAGGAGCTGGCGGTGGTGCTGGCGGTGACGTTCGCGTCCGGCATCGGCATCGCGGCGGTGAACCCGCTGCTCGGCGTGGCGATCTACGAGCGGGTGCCGCCCGAGTTGCAGACCCGGGTGATCGGGCTGGCGGGGTCGCTGGCGTTCGCGGGCCTGCCGCTGGGCGCGCTGCTGGGCGGGTGGTCGGTGACCGCGCTCGGCCTCCGCCCCGCCCTGTTGGTGATGACCGCGTTCTGCCTGGTGGTCACCCTGCTGCCGCTGCTGCCCGGCCTCCGCCCGCGGTCCGCCCCCGCGCCGGCCGAGCGGGAACCGCGCGCCGTCGGTCAGGCGTAGGGTCGGGACATGGCCACGTGGGCGGACGTACGCCGGATCGCGCTGGGGCTGCCGGAGACGAGCGAGCACCCCTCCTACCAGGGGGCGCCGGCGTGGAAGGTCCGGGACCGGGCGTTCGTCTGGGAGCGCCCGCTGCGCCGCGCCGACCTCGACGCCCTCGGGGCGGCGGCGCCCGACGGCCCGGTGCTCGGCGTGCGGGTGCCGGACCTGGGGGCGAAGGAGGCGCTGCTCGCCGACGACCCCGGCGTCTACTTCGCCACCCCGCACTTCGACGGCTACCCGGTCGTCCTGGTCCGGCTCGACCGGATCGACCCCGACGAGCTGACCGAGCTGGTCGTCGAAGCGTGGCAGGACCGTGCGCCGAAGCGGCTCGCGGCGGCGTACCGGGCCGCGCCGCGCGGCTGACCCGCCCCGGGCGCCGGCCCGCCGGCGGGCGGGGCGACGTCAACGCGGCAGCGCCGCCGAGACCGCCTCCTCCGGGGTGGACACGTGCAGCGGGCCGTCGACGGGCGCACCGTCGGCGTCGAGAACCCGCCAGCCGCCGAGCACCACCACCGGGATGCCGCCGCGCCGCATGCCCAGCGCCACCTCGGAGAGCGTCCCCCACGAGCCGCCGACCGCGATCACCGCGTCGGCGCTCCACACCAGGACCGCGTTGCGCGCCTGGCCCATGTTGGTGACGACCGTGGCCGACACGTCCGCCACGGGGCCGGGCGCGGTGCCGTCGTCGGGGCGTACGCCGACGACCAGGCCGGCTCGGGAACGGGCGCCGGCGGCGACGGCGGACATCACCCCGCCACCGCCCCCGCAGAGCACGGTGGCGCCGCGCTCGGCGAGCAGCTCGCCCACCCGGCGGGCGTACGCCAGCTCGGCGCCCGACGCGGTCGCCGGCCCGCACACCGCCACCTGCACCATGCCGCCATGATGCCCGACGCGACGTGGCGCCCCGGCGGGATCCGCCGGGGCGCCACGGTCGGTCGGGTCAGAACACGGAGACGCCGTACTTGCTGAGCGCCTCGGTGACGGGCTGGAAGAAGGTGGTGCCGCCGGTGCGGCAGTTACCGCTGCCGCCCGAGGTCAGGCCGAGCGCGATGCTGCCGGAGTAGAGCGGGCCGCCGCTGTCGCCGGGCTCGGCGCAGACGTTGGTGGCGATCATGCCCCGCACGGTGCCCTCGGCGTACCGGACGGTGGCGTTGAGGCCGGTGACCGTGCCGCTGTGGGTGCCGGTGGTGCTGCCCCGCCGGGTCACCTGCTGGCCGACGGACGCGTTCCCGGCGGCGGTGATGTCCTGCGAGCCCACCGAGCCGTCGATCGCGATCGAGGTGTTGGTGTAGCGGACGATGCCGTAGTCGTTGCCCGGGAAGCTGCTGCCGGTGCGGTCGCCGAGCTTGGTGCTCTGGGCCGAGTTGGCGTACCAGGCGGAGACCGCGTCCGTGCAGTGCCCGGCGGTGAGGAAGTAGTAGGTGCTGCCGCTGCGCACGTTGAAGCCGAGCGAGCAGCGGTAGCCACCGCCGTAGATGGCGTCGCCGCCGGAGATCCGCATGCTGAGCGTGCCGGCGAGCGGGGTGAGGCGGGCCGTGCCGCCGGCGGCGGCCACCGCGGCGCGGATGCGGGCCAGCTGGGCGGCGCCGACCGTGCTGTCCACGCCGACGACCACCTGGTTGCTGACCGGGTCGACCCAGAGGGCGGTGCCGGTGACGCCCAGGTCCACCCGGGTCTGCGCGGCTTCCAGGGCGCGGGTGCTGTGGGTGACCAGGCGGGCGACGCCGCCGGCGGCGCGGACCGTGGCGGCGGCGGCCTCGTCGGTGACGGCGACGACCGTACGCCCGGAGGCGGCGTCCACGTAGGAGCCGGCGGTGCGGTCGGGGCCGAGGCCGGCGGCGAGGCTGGACGCTCCGTCGGCGGTCAGGACGGCGGGCGCGGCGTGGGCCGGCGACACGGTCATGGTGGCGCCGAGGCAGGCGACGGCGACGGCGGACATCACGCCACGTCGAGTGAGTCTCACGCGTACCTCCCGGGGAGGGCTGGACCGGCTCGCTGCCGATCGATGTGCACATATTCACATCGATCAACGGCAACGTAAAGGGGGCGGCACGAGGTTTGTTCGCCGGTTGTTCGCCCGCGGTGCGCCGGGGCGTCGACCGGGGCGCCTGGTGGTGTGTCGGGCGCTGGCCGGCGGCGACCCGGTCGACTAGCGTGCGCTCATGCCATCGACGCTGACCGAATCGACGGACCCGTGGTGCCTCCGCGACGGGGAGAGCGTCGCCCTGCTGCGCGACCACCCGTGGCGGCGCTTCGCGGTGCTCGGCGACAGCGTGGCCGAGGGGCTCTGCGAGCCCGTCGACGGCTATCCCGAGGTGCAGTGGGCGGACCGCGTCGCCGCCGAGCTGCGGGCCGTCCGGCCGGAGCTGGCGTACCTGAACCTCGGGCTGCGCGGGCTGCGGGCGCACGAGGTGCGCGCCACCCAGCTCGCCCCGGCACTGGCGTTCCGCCCCGACCTGGCGCTGGTGGTGTGCGGCGGCAACGACGCCTTCCACCCGGCGTACGACGCGGACGCCGTCGACGCGGAGCTGACCGCGATGATCGAGGCGTTGCGGGCGGCGGGGGTCGACGTGATCACCGTCGGCATGTTCGACGTCTCGCACAGCCCGGCGGTGCCCGAGCGGCACCGGGCCGGCCTGGCCGAGCGGATGCGGCGGCTCTCCGCGCACACCGGCGCGCTCGCGGAGCGGCTCGGCACCCTGCACGTGCGGCTCACCGACCACCCGCTCACCGCCGATCCGTCGATCTACAGCAGCGACGGCCGGCACGGCAGCGCCCGCAGCGACGCCATCGCCGCGGCCGAGACAGTCCGCCGCCTCGGCGCCCACCTCACGACCGCCCGACGCCCGGGCTGACGGGGCAGCTCGGTGGAGATCACCGCGGCTGCTGTTCCTTCCCCTTGTCAGGCGGGCTGGCTGGCTGACTCCCGGGTCGCCGTCGCGGCGGTGCGCCGGATCATGCGGGGCGTGACCCTCCGGTAGGCGCGCGGGTCGACGGGCAGCAGCCACTGGCGGGCGCGGGCCAGCGGGCCGAGGTTGAGCCCGAGATCGTCGAGCACCTCGTCGATGTTGTGCATCGAGAACGGGATGATGCTCGTACCGCGGGCGTGCTGCCCGTTGGTCCGCGCCGCCATCCAGGCCAGCCGCGTACGCACCTGCTCCCGCATCCGCTCCCTGGACGGCAGCGGGATGCCGCCCCGCAGATGCGCGGCCGTCCAGACCGCTGCCATCTCGGCGCTCAGCGGGCTGAAGAACGAGGAGTTGTAGCCGGCGAAGGTCAGGTGCGGGACGTCGACCGGCAGGATCTGGCGGTGGAGCATGAAGTTGCCCTCGTCGTCTTCGAGCCGGGCGTGCAGAGCGGCGTCGAAGAAGGGCACGCGCTGCCGGAACCCGGTGCCGCAGATGACCAGGTCGGCGGGGAGCACCGTGCCGTCCGCGAGCCGGGCGGCCGGCCGCCCCCCGTCGACCAGGAGTTCGCTGATCTGACGATCGCGGTGGACGCTGATCCGACCGTCGGCGACCCGCTCGAAGAAGCCGTCCGTAGCGAGGCTGACGGTGCTCCGCGCGATGTCCTCGAAGGTCCCGTTCGGCACGAGACCCAGCTCGCGCAGCTTGAGCTGCCGGGTCGCGACCGACCCCACGCTGTCGAGCATGCCGCGACGCAGACCGTTGCCCGGGCCGTGCAGGAACCGCTCGAGGCCCTGCACGCGGATGTACCGGAACAGCGCCTCACCCATCCGGGTGAGCAGAAGGTACTTGTAGTTGACCGCTCCGCCGAGCTTCTTGGGCATCTTCCACAGCAGCTGACGGGCGACGACGTGGGTCCGCGCAGCGACGTCGCTCAGCGGGACCGCCACGTCGCAGGACGACTTGCCGTACCCGACGACGAGGACGTTCTTTCCCCGTGCCGCCTCGAGATCGTGGAACTCCCCGCAGGCCAGAACACGTCCCCCCGCGGCGACGAAGTCCGCACGGCCCTCGAAGGGCGGGATGAGCGGCTCGGAGAAGATGCCGTTGGCGACGACGAGGTGGTCGTACCGCTCCCAGGTCGCGGGGTCCCGCCCACTCGTCGGTCGTGACGCGATCAGCCACGCGGTCTCGTCGTCCACGAGTTTCGCGGCGACGACCTCCGTGGAGAGGCGCAGGACGGGGCGGAGTCCGAACCGGTCCACGTAGCTCTCGACGTACTGCTGGACCTGCTCGCCCGACGGCCACTGCGGGTAGTGAGCGGGCATCGGCAGGTCGGAGAGGTGGTAGGTGCCCTTGTTGTTCTGGGTGCGGAGACCGGGGTATCTCCGGGTGCTGCTCCAGACGCCTCCGACGTCGGGCGCCTTCTCGAACACTGAGACCTCGAAGCCACTCTGCCGCAGCACCTTCGCTGCGCTCAGACCGGCGAATCCAGCACCGACGACGGCGATCCTCATGGCGAACCTCCAAAGACCCTGCGACCCGTTGACGGGAGCCGCGACAGCGGGGCGCCGGCGGCGATCGCACGCTAACGAGCACGGCGGCAGGGCGGCTATCCGCTGGACGCGCACGGCATCCGCTTCGCGCAACCGGGGCAGATACCTTCCCGGCGACCGTGGTGTCGGGTTTGGAGCACGCCTCTGCTGATCAGCCTGTCCTCGGCCCTAGTCTCGGCACAGCAGGGCGTCTCGGCACAGGGCCGCCGGTCCGGGCGAACCGACGGTTCCGCACGTGTCACCAGCGATGCCCAGCCGCCCCGGCCCCTTCAGGAGGTGCCAGATGGCTGCCACGACGGTCAGGACGGACGACATCGAGCGCGCCCGCACGGAGGTCGGTCGCGTCTTCTGTCCGCACCGACTCACGCCCCAGCCGGGCGTCCGCAGCGTCCGCCTGCGAATGACGGCCCGCCGGTCGGGCGGCGTGGGCGTCGTCGACCTCGACTACGCGCAGGCGGTGCGGATCCAGCCGGCCGCGCTGGAGACCTTCTACCTCGTGCAGATTCCCCGCGGCGGCAAGGCGGAGGTCCGTCACGCCGGACGTACCGTGACCTCGACGCCCGACATCGCCTCCGTCCTCTCTCCCCACGACGCCTCGGACATGCACTGGTCCGAGGCGTCTCCGCACCGGATCTTCTACGCCGACCGGCAGACGGTCGATCGGGAACTCGCCCGACTGCTGGGCCGACCCGTGGACGGTCAGGTCCACTTCGACGTCGGCATGACCATGAGCACGCCCGCGGCGGTGGCCTGGGCCCGCGGGGTGGACTTCCTCGCCGAGGAGCTGTCCCAGCCGAAGGGCGCCTCCCTCCTCGACCACCCGCAGGTCGTCGGCCGCTTCGAGCAGGCGCTCATCGGCAAGTTGTTGCTGACCCACCGCCACACCTACAGCGACCTGCTCGCCGAGCCGGCGAGGCACCCGGCACCCGGGCGCCTCGTCCGACGCGCCTGCGCACTGATGACGGAGCACCACGGCGAGGCACTGACGGTCGGCGACGTCGCGGAGGCACTCCGGGTGAGCGTACGGACGCTGCAGGACTGCTTCCGCCGCGAGCTACAGACCACCCCGATGGCGTACCTGCGCGCCCGCCGGCTCGACGCGGTCCACGCCGCGCTGCGCGCGGCCGCCCCCGGGACGTCCGTGACGACCGTCGCCCTCGACCACGGATTCGCCCACCTGAGTCGCTTCGCCGGCGAGTACCGGTCCCGCTTCGGGGAGTCGCCCTCCACCACCCTCCGTCGCTGACCACGCCCGCCGGGCCTCGATCTCGCATCGAGGCTGACGACCGGTCAGGGCATCGACAGGCTCCCGGGCCAGCCGTTCAGGTGGGAGAACTGACGGAGGTACCGTTCGCAGGCGCTGACGAAGTCGTCGCTGCCAGGGGGTAGGCGGGTCGCGGCGATGACGTGGGCAGGATCGGACGAGCGGGGCCGCAGCATGCCGATCTGTTCGTCGACGAACTCCCCGCCGGCGCTGCTGGCGACGGCCAGCGCCAGGGCTGTCGCCGTGACGACACCGACGCAGGTGCGGTTGGGGCTGAGGACGGCTTCGACTCCGCCGCCGGCCTCAGACAGGTGGTGGATGATCATCATCCACACCGTGTCGTTTCCGCCGGCGACGTCGACCTCGTAGTGGACCGAGTGCGGCATCGCGTCGACCTCGTGGTCAACGGATTCACCGATGACGGTGGACCGCAGTTCCGCCCGATCCACCTGCCGGCCCGCGGAGAGGCGTCGCCCCTGCTCGTAACGCCGGTCAGCGATGAGGTGCAGCCGCGGTGCCGCGTCCAGCCCGAGAAGCTCGGCGAGCGTGCCCTGCGCCGCGTCCATCACAGTGGCGAGTGCGAGTGGCCGCGGCAGGGTGGCCTCCAGGTCGACGGACATGCCGAGAGAGTAGCTACCAGTGGCGGGCCCGTAACCCGGGCGGCCACGACGGCTCAGGCGAGCTGGGCCAGTGTCCGGGTGATGTTGTGCTCGACGTCCCACCGGCAGCGGTCGGGTCAGTCGACCACCAGGAGGCCGGAGAGGAGGACGCCGCGGGCCAGGTTCAGCACCCCGTCGCAGCCGGGGAAGCCGGTGCGGATGCAGGCGCCGGCGGCCCGGCGACCGAACAGGTACGGGGCGATGCTGTACGGCACCTCGGCGCTGACGGTCTCGCCGGTCTCGATGTGCACGAAGTCCAGCGGGACGTCATCGGCCTTCACGTACTCCTGGAGGATGAAGCCGCCCCGCTCGACGGCCCGGGTCAGCCCGTCCCGCCACGCGTCGGCGTCGGTCTCCCGGCCGATCAGCACGTCCACCCCGGCGGAGCCGTCGGCCGGCTTCGCCACCAGGCCGGGCCGGTCGGCCACCGCCCGGTCGAGCAGGTCGGCGGTCAGCGACCAGGTCCGCGGCACGTACCGCTGGACCAGGTCCCGGTCCGGCGGCGCCAGCGCGTCGGCGTCCTCCCAGAGCCAGGCGAAGGCCCGCTTGTTGGCGATCAGCCAGGCCGCCGCCGACACCCACATCGGCACCGTCCCGGCCGCCAGCCCCGCCTCCAGGGCGTCCACCCCGGCGCTGGGGGTGACCCGGTTGGGCACGAAGAGGCGGAACACCCCGTCGACCGGGCCGCCGTCGGCGACGAGCCGTTTCCCGTCGTCGAGGGTCACCTGGGAGACCGGCGCGATGACCAGGTCCATGCCGGACGCGGCGGCCCGCTCGACCACCGGCGACAGCAGCCGGAAGAACCGCTGCGGGTCGTCCAGGCCCGGGTACTCGGCGTCGAAGTCGATCAGCATGGCGACCCGGGCGCCCTCGGGCAGGCCGAGCCCGGCGCGGATCGCGGCGAACCGCTGGTCCACGGCCGAGGGCGCCGCCGCCAGCCGGATGCGGTCGGTGAGGCCGCGCCGCCGGTAGACGTCGACGAAGCGACGCACGGTGGTGTCCGCGTCGAACGCCCCGCCGAGGCTGCTGTCGATGTTGTACTCCACGAACCGGGGCACCCCGTCGGAGAGCAGCACGTCCGGCCGGAACGCGTCCAGCAGCGCCTCGGTCAGCGGCTCGTCGTCGTCGAGCAGCCGGGTCTCGCCGTCGGGCACGTTCAGCAGCCGGCGCAGCTCACCCGCCGTGCCGGCCCGCCGCCGGCACGCCTCGAAGACGAGCTGGGCGAGGCGGTCGGAGACGGCGTTGAGCACGCCGAGCGAGGTCTCGTCCATCACCGGCGGCCGGGCCAGCCGCCACTGCTTGTTGTACGTGGCCCGGCCGTCGAAGATGTCCCGCCAGGACTCCGCCCCGGCGGCCACCATCTCGGCGCGGATCGGCGCGGGCAGGTCGAGCCACGCCTGCGCGGCGGAGGGCCAGCGGTAGTCGGCGTCGGTCATATTCCGTCCTTCATCACGTGCTGGATGGCGGCCAGGAGTTGCTCACGGCTGGGTTGCACGGCCCGGTCGAGCGCCGGGGCGAACGGCAGCACCGCGCCGTCGGGGCGGGTGACCCGGCGCGGCGGCGCAACCAGTCGCACCCGCTCGACCATGGTCGCGATGATCTCCCCGGCGATGCCGCAGGAACGGTTGGAGTCGTCCACCACCACCAGCCGCCCGGTGCGTGACACCGACTCGACGAGCCCGTCCCAGTCGAACGGGTACAGGGTGCGGGGGTCGAACACCTCCACCGACACCTGGTCGGCCAACTCCTCGGCGACCGCGAGGGCGTCGTGCACCAGGTGCCCGACCGCGACCACGGTCACGTCGTCACCGAAGCGGCGCACCCGGCCCCGGCCCAGCGGCACCGGAGCCAGCGCGGCGAGGTCCACGTCGTCGCGGACGTCGAGCGCCCCGGCCGGGGCGAAGACCACCACCGGGTCGTCGCACCGCACCGCCGACACCAGCAGCCCGTACGCGTCGGCCGGGGTGGCCGGCACCACCGTGGTCACCCCGACGTGGGTGAAGAGGCTGTACGGGTGGTCGGAGTGCTGCCCCGCCCAGCCCGTCCGGGAACCGGAGCCGGGCACCAGGTAGGTGACCGGTGCGGCGCACTGCCCGCCGGTCATCAGCGGGAACTTGTGCGCGTGGTTGACGATCTGCTCGAAGACCAGGAACAGCAGCGACGGGATCTGGAACTCGACCACCGGCCGCATCCCGGCCAGTGCCGCGCCCGTGGCGAAGCTGGTGAACGCCTGCTCCGACAGCGGGGTGTCGAGCACCCGTTCGGGGCCGAACCGCTTGAACAGCCCGGCCGTGACGTTCGAGGCACCCACCCGGATGTCCTCGCCGAGCAGGAACACCGACTCGTCGCGGGCCAACTCGTCGGCGAGCGCCCGGGTGAGCGCCTTGCGGTAGGACAGTCTGGGCATCTACCCACCTCCGGTGCGGGCGGTCAGCCCGCTGGCGTACAGGTGCGCCAGGGCGTCGGCCGGGTCCGGCTCGGGGCCGGCGAGGGCGAACTCGACGGCCGCGTCCAGCGTGGCTTCGACCTCGGCGTCGACCTCGGCCCGCGCGTCGGCGGGCAGCCGCCCGCCCTGGATGTCCACCGGGTCCCGGGACCGGCCCCGGGCCACCTCGTCGGGCGGGCGGTAGTCGAGGCGTACCGCGTGCTCGAAGGTGTGGTGGGCGTCGAACCGGTAGGTCCGGGCCTCGATCAGCTCGGGGCCGCCGCCGGCGCGCATCCGGTCGACGGCGGCCGCCGCGGCGTCGCGTACCGCCTCGGGGTCCTGGCCGTCCACGACGGCGGCCGGGATGCCGAACGCGGCGGCGCGGCCGGGGATGCTGCCGGCGACCGCGCCCGCGACGGGCATGGTGGTGGCGTAGCCGTTGTTCTCGCAGACGAACAGCACCGGCACCCGCCACAGCGCGGCCAGGTTGAACGCCTCCAGCAGCATCCCCTCGTTGACCGCGCCGTCGCCGAAGAAGCTCACCCCGACGACGTCGTCGCCGCGCCGTCGGCGCGCCCACACGGCGCCGGTGATGATCGCCCCGGACGCGCCGACGATGGCGTTGGCGCCGAGCACGCCGACGCCGAAGTCGGCGGCGTGCATCGAGCCGCCCCGGCCGGCGTTGAGGCCGGTGACCCGGCCGCACAGCTCGGCGAGCATCCGGGCCGGGTCGGCGCCCTTGGCGAGCACGTGCCCGTGCCCCCGGTGGGTGCCGGCGACGACGTCGTCGGCACCCAGGGCGGCGCACACCCCGGCGGCGATCCCCTCCTGCCCGAGGTACGGGTGGATGCCGCCGACGACGTGCCCGGAGCGGACCAGCTCGACGGCCCGCTCCTCGAACCGGCGGATCAGCCGTACCGTCCGGTAGAGCCGGACCGGGTCGGCGTCGGTCACCGCTCGCGCCCCTCCTTGACCGCATGTGCAGCTCGTGACATGTCAGCCTCCCTGCTGGGCGCGGTGGCGCCAGATGACCGGGCAGTATTCGGGGTCCGCGTAGTCCGGCCGCCCGTCGGGGGTGCGGCGGACCAGCACGTCGTGGTTGTACGCGGCGAGCGTGCCGTCGGAGAGCGCGTACTCCCGCCAGGCGTTGTCGCCGTCCTGCAGGTGCAGCGAGATCGCCCGGCGCGGGCGGCCGCTGACGTTGGCGCCGCTGCCGTGGTAGGTGCGGCAGTGGTGGAAGCTCACGTGTCCCTTGGGGATCACCATCGGCACCTTGCGGATCTGGGCGCCGTTGTGGGCCGCGTTCTCGGCGAGCATCTCCTCCAGCTGGTCGCGGTCGCGGTCGGCGAAGTGGCGCACCACCGTGTCGTCCGCGCCGATCTCCTGCCAGCGGTGCGAACCGTCGACCATGGTGATGGTGCCCATCTCCTCCCCGCAGTCGTGGAACGGGATGAACGCGGTGAGCATGTTCTCCGACGACGAGGACGCCCAGTAGTGCTTGTCGAAGTGCCAGGGCACGATGTTGGACGGCTCGCCGGAGATCGGCGGCTTGTAGATCAGCGTGGACTGGAAGACGCGGATCTCGGTGGCCCGCGCCAGCCGGGCGGCGACCGCGCCGATCAGCGGCTTGCGCAGGATCGCCCCCAGCCCGTCGTGCTCGTGGTGGACGTAGTCGTTGTGCCGCTGCACCGCGCCCTTCGACGGCTCCCAGTAGGCGAGCTTCGGCGGGCGCACCGGCAGGCGGCGGTCCCGCTCGCCGTCGTAGTAGCGGTCGGCGGCCGCCGCGAGCGCGTCCACCTCGTCGTCGGTGAACAGCTTCTTCGACAGGTACCAGCCGTGCTCGGCGTAGAAGGCGACGTCCTCGTCGGACGGGAGCAGCGCCTCCTCCTCGGCGGTGAGTGTCGGCTCGAACTCGGTCGTGGTCACGCCCGCACCTCCTGCGGTGTCGCGGCCGCGACGGCAGGGGTCGCCCCCGCCGCGGCCAGTTCCCGTTCCTTGGCCTCGTAGAGCGCCTTGATGTTGCCGCTGCCGAACGTCCGCGCCCCGCGCCGCTCGATCAGCTCCAGGAAGAGCGTGCGGCGCACGTGCATGGACTCGGTGAAGATCTGCAGCAGCTGCCCGCCGTGATCGCGGTCGACCAGCACACCGAGGTCGCGCAGCCGGTCCAGCGGCACGTCCACCCGGCCGACCCGCGCCTCGAGGGTGTCGTAGTAGCTGCCGGGGGTGCCGGCGAAGCGCACCCCCCGGTCGGCGAGGGTGCCGACGGCGGTGACGATGTCGTCGGTGCGCAGCCCGAGGTGCTGCACCCCGGCGCCGGCGTGCTGGTCGAGGAAGGCGTCGATCTGCCCCGGCCGGCGGCTGCGGTCCGGCTCCAGCAGCACCAGGGTGACCCGCCCCGACGGGCTCTGCACCACCTTGGAGTTCATCGCCTGCCCGGCGACCTCGATGTGCTCGGCGAAGACCTCCGCGAACCCGAACACCTCCCGGTAGTGCCGGACGGTCTCGTCGAGCTGACCCGGCGGCACGCAGACCGCCAGGTGGTCGATCTCGGCGAGCAGCTTGTCGTCGCTGCCGCCGGCCGGGGGCGTCAACTCGACCGCCCCGGGCAGGAACTCGGTCCGGTCGCCGCGCCGCGACACCAGGCGGTGCAGCACGTCGCCGAAGCCGCCCACCTCGGCGGTCACCACCTCGGCGGCCGGCCCGGTCCAGGTGATCGGCGGCGTCACCCCCGCCGCCCCGCGGCCCACCAGCTCGGCGTACGCGCCGGCGGCGTCGTCGACCTCCAGCGCGACCACGGCGATGCCGTCGCCGTGCCGCTGCACGTACCGGGACGCCGGGTGCTCGGCGGTGAGCCCGGAGGTCAGCACCATCCGGATGTCGGCGTGGCACAGCAGCAGCGACCGCTGGTCGGCCAGCCCGGTCTCGGGACCGCCCTGGCCGCAGAGGTGGAAGCCGACCGCCCGGCCGAAGTAGAAGGCCGCCTGCCGGGCGTCCCCCACGTAGAGTTCGATGTGGTCTATCCCACGGATGTCCATGTCCTCAGCCCTTTCCACGGGTCCCCCGTGGTCTGCCGCCCGGGCGCGCCCCGCCCGGGGGTGGAGCCTGTCTCAGGCCCTCGGCCGGGCGGCCCGCGCGAGCAGCAGGCTCACGTTCTGGCCGCCGAAGCCGAAGGAGTTGGTCAGCGCGTACCCGGTGTCCGTCGCCCGCGGCTCCTTGCGGATGTGGTCCGCCGGGCAGGCCGGGTCCGGGTCGTCGAGGTTGTGCGTCGGCGGGAGCAGGCCCCGGCCGAGCGCCAGCGCGGTGGCCGCCGTCTCCAGCACCCCGGAGGCGCCGAGCAGGTGGCCGGTGAGCGCCTTGGTGGAACTGACCGGCACGCCGCCGTCGCCGAACACCTCGGCCAGCGCCGTGGTCTCGGCGATGTCGCCCAGCTTCGTGCCGGTGCCGTGCGCGTTGACGTAACCGACCCGCGCCGCGGGCACGCCGCCGCTGGTCAGCGCGCGGCGCATGCACTCCGCCGCGCCGGCGCCGTCGGGCCGCGGGGCGGTCGGGTGGTACGCGTCGGTGGTCACCCCGTACCCGGCGACCTCGGCGTAGCCGGTGACGCCCCGGGCGGCGGCGTGCTCGGCGCGTTCCAGCACCAGCAGGGCCGCGCCCTCGGCGAGGACGAACCCGTTGCGGCGGGCGTCGAACGGCCGGCTCGCCGCCGTCGGGTCGTCCCAACCCCGGGCCAGCGCCCGGGCGTTGCCGAAGGTGTCGGCGAAGGTCGGGAACAGCGGCGCCTCGCTGGCCCCGCAGAGCACCACGTCGGCCTCCCCGGCGCGGATCAGCCGGACCGCGTCGGCGACCGACTGGGCGCCGGAGGCGCAGGCGGTGCCGACCGAGGAGGAGTAGCCGCGGATGCCGTACGCGATGGCGATCCGCGCCGCCGGCATGTTCGGCAGGATTCCGGTGAGCAGGTACGGGCTGACGGCGGCGCGGCCCCGCTCGGCCCGGGCCAGCACCTGCGCCTCCAGGGTGGACATCCCGCCGACGCCGCCGACGATCACCCCGATCCGGCCCGGGTCCACGTCCCGGCCCACCTCGATGCCGGCGTCGGCGAGCGCGTCGGCGGCGGCGAGCAGGGCGAGCACCACGATCCGGTCCAGCACCCTGGTCTCCGGCCCGGAGGCGACGCTGCGCGGGTCGATCTCCGGAAGCAGGCCGGCGACCTCCAGCGACCCGGCGGCGGGGTGTCCGGCCGGCGGCCGGGTCAGCCCGGACCGCCCGGTGCGGAGCGCGTCGAACGTCGCCGCGACGCCCCGGCCGACGGGGGTGAACAGCCCCATCCCGGTGATGACGGCGGTCATGCCGGCGTCTCGGTGAGATAGCGCTCCCGCAGGGCCACCTTGCGCACCTTGCCGGTGACGGTGACCGGGATGTCGGCGGGCCGGACCGGCACCACCCGGCGCAGGGTCGCGCCGACGTCCGGCCCGAGCGCCGCCCGGACCCGCTCGGTGCGGTCCTCGGCGTCGTCGGCGCCGGCGGCGAGTTCCAGCAGCACGTCGGTGACGACCCGGCCGGCCTCGGCGACGATCACCACGGTGCAGTCGGTGACGTCGGGGCAGGCGGCGAGGATCCGCTCCTCGGACAAGGCGGTGTACAACCGCCGGCCGTCGCCCGCGTCGACGGAGTCGACGGCCCGGTCCATGTGGTAGTAGCGGCCCTGCGCGTCGGCGTACACCAGGTCGCCGGTGAGGTACCAGCCGCGCCGGCGGAACCGGTGGGTGGTGGCCGAGTCGTTCCAGTAGCCGCGGAACAGCGACGGCGAGTCGATGCCGAGCCAGCCCACCTCGCCGGTCGGCACCGGCTCGCCCGCGGCGTCGAGCACGGCGACCCGGGCAAACCGGTAGGGGCGGCCGATGCAGCGGCCGTAGCGGTCGGTGTCGGTGCGGTGGGTGATGTGGAACATCGAGTGGCCCATCTCGCTGGAGCCGAGCCCGTCGATGAAGACCGAGCCGGGCACCCGGGTGATCCCGTCGCGGGTCACCACGTTCCGGGAGCCGACCGCGACCAGCCGGCGCACGTGCGGCTCGTGCGAGCAGTCGCCGGTGTTGAACCACAGCGACACCGAGTCCAGGTCGTACGCGGACAGGTCGAATCGGGCCAGCTCCGCCCAGGTCACGGAGAAGCCGAACACCCCGTCGGGGCGCCAGCGCTGGATCGCGTCCAGCACCCGCTCGCCGCCCTGGTCGGACAGCAGGAACATCTCCGCCCGGTTGCCGAGGGCCTGGTTGACCATGAGCACGGTGGCGGTGTGCGGGGCGGGCAGCGCGTTGAGGATGCGGTTGGTGCCCTGCGCCTGCGGCATGGCGAGCAGGTGCCGGGTGGCGGCGAAGAGGCTCGCGTGCGAGTGCAGGACCGCCTTCGGCACCCCGGTGGTGCCGGAGGTGTGGGTGATGACGACCGGGTCGTCGGCGTGGTGCCGGTAGTGCGCCGGCGCGGCGGCCGGGTCGCCCGTGCCCGCCTCGGCGGGGGTGCCGATCACCGGCACGCCGAGGTCGTGCCCGGCCAGCAGCGCGGTGTGCGCGTCGTCGGCGAGCACCCCGACGCCGCGCAGCCGGCGGACGTACTCGGCGGCGATCTCCGGGCGCAGCCTGCCGTTCATCAGCGCCGGGATCGCGCCGAGCCGGGTCAGCGCGAGGTAGCTGAGCACCATGTCGGCGGCGGTGGTGGCCCAGACGGCGACCGGGTCGCGCGGTGTGATCCCCCGCTCGTGCAGCCACGCGGCGCGGGCGGCGACCCGCTCGTCGAGCCGGCCCAGCGTGAGCGGCCGCTCGGCCGGCTGGCCGTCCACGGCGGTGTCGAAGGTGAGCCCCGGCCCCTGCGGGTCGGCGCCGTGCGCCAGCACGCGGGCCAGCACGTTGCCGGCGCCGATCTCCTCGTCGGCGGCCAGCGTCCCGCGTAGTCCCCTGGTCCTCACGGTGTGTCTCCTCCCCCCAGCAGCACCGCGACGGCCCGGGTGCCGGGCTCCCGGCCCGGGCCCCGCGCACCGCCGTCGTCCGGCGCCTGTTCGATCAGGACCAGCAACGCCCGGTCGGCGTCGCCGTCGTGCAGCAGCAGGTCGACCTCGGCGACCCCCTCGTCGCGCGGGTCCCCGGTCGGCGCGAGGCAGACCACGGGGCCGCCCAGCCCCCAGCGGGCGGCCACGTTCCCGGCCACACTGTTGGGCACCGACTGGAAGAAGAACAGCGGCCCGGGCCGGCTGCCGGCGGCGACCGTGGCGCGCACGTGCGCCGCGCTGGCCCGGTCCCCCGCCGCGCTGGCCAGCACGATCGCGGTCCGCTCCCCGTCGGGCGCGGGTCGCCCGTCGTACGCCCGGCTCAGGCAACGCTCGGCGACCGCCGCGACCAGGGGCGGGAAGCTGGAGTGCACGAACCCGGGCACCGGCGGCGGCGCGCCGTCGCCCGGCTCGGGCCAGGCCGCCTCGGCCAGCACGGTGAGGCGACCGGCGGTGACTGCCTGGCTGCCATCCGGGCGCGTGCCGTCGGTGCCGGCGGGCCCGCTCCCGGCGTTCATGCGGCGCCCACCAGCAGGGCGGTGTTCGCGCCGCCGAAGGCGGCGTTGAGGCTCAGCGCGTACCCGGTGGCGGCCGGCCGGGGCGCGTCGCGGATGACGTCGACCGGGCAGGCCGGGTCGGGGCCGAGCCAGCCGGCGTTGACGGGCAGCTTCCCGTGCCGCAGGGCGAGCACGGTGACCACCAGTTCCAGCAGGCCGGAGGCCTCCAGGGCGTGCCCGTGCAGCGCCTTGGTGGAGCTGACCGGGGTCCGCGCCGCCGCCGCGCCGAGCGCCGCGCGCAGCGCCGCCGCCTCGGAGGCGTCGCTGTAGCCGGTGCCGGTGGCGTTGGCGTTGACGTACCCGATCGCCTCCGCCGCCAGCCCGGCCCGGCGCAGCGCCGCGGCGACCGCGCGGGCCAGGCCGCGCCCGCCCGGCTCCGGCTGGCAGGGGTGGAACGCGTCCCCGGCCCGGCCCCACCCGAGCAGGTCGGCCACCGGCGCCCGGGCGACGGCCGTCGACTCCAGCACCACCGCGGCGATCCCGTCGCCGAGCAGCAGCCCGCTGCGGCCGGCGCTGAACGGGCGCACCGCGCCGTCGGTGGCGAGGGCGCGGCCGGCGTCGAAGAGCGCGTACTGGTCCGACTCGACCAGGTAGCCGGCCGCGACCACCGCCCGCTCGACGTCGCCCCGCCGGATCAGGGCCGCGGCGTCGGCCACCGCGCTGCTGGCCGAGACGCAGGCGGTGGTGTACGCCCGGGTCGGGCCGGTGAGCCCGGTCCGCGCGGCCAGGCCGGTGGTCAGCGCCGGCACGCCCGCGCCGCCGTGCACGGCCAGCAGCAGCGCCGTGCCGGCCCGGCGGCCGGCGTCGAGCCCGGCGGCCCGGCAGGCGGCGTCGACCGCCTCGGCCAACTCGTCGGCCAGGTCGCCGACGTCGGGCAGGGTGGCGGCGGCGTCGACCCGGCGCGACGCCGTGTCGAAGCGGTCCACCGGCCGGAACGCGGGCGCCCCGGCCAGGACGCCGGCGAGCTGCGCGTCGGGGCCCCTGCCGAGCGCGCTGGTCGCGTGGACGCCGGTGAGCTGGACGGCGGCCCGCTCAGCCATCGGCGGGGGCGGTCAGGGAGGTCCGGAAGACCGCCAGGGCGTCGTCGACGGTACGGATGCCGGCGAGCTGGTCGTCGGTGAGGTCGAGCCGCCGGTCGTAGCGCTGCTCGACGAGGTGCACCAGCCAGGCCAGTTCCATCGAGCCGATCCGGTCGCCGACCTCGGCGGCCGGCTTCTCGGTGAGTTCGGCGAGCATGGTCACCAGGTCGGCTCGCCCCAGGTCGGGCTGACCGGCCATCAGGAGTTGTCGCTCGTCGCCCCGGCGACCCGGTCGGCGACCATCGTGGTGAACTCGCCGACCGTCATCAGGGCCAGCTTCTCCGACTCGTCGTCGGCGAACTTCAGGCCGTAGCGGTCCTCCACCCGCACGGCCAGGTCGGCGAGGGCCAACGACTCCAGGTCCACCCCGGACGGTCCGAGGGTGGTCTCGTCGTCGATGCCCTCGACGTCGTAGTTCATGTCCTCGAGCTGCTCGACGACGAAGGCGCGGATCTCGGCTCGCATGGTTAACCTCTCTCCGTGAGCCAGTTACCGGTGCCCGGTCGGGACACCGTGTACGTGTGGGTCGGCCGAGGGGACGGCGGTCGGCCGATCCCGGCCGGGCGGCTGCTGCGGCGGGCGGGTGCCACGCTGCTCGGCCGCGCGGAGGCGCAGATCGTGGTGGGTCACGGTCCGGGCGGGCGACCGCTCGTCGGCACGTCCGATGTGGACTCCGAGGTGTGGGTCAGCGTGAGCCGCGCCGACCGGGTGGTGGTGGTCGCCGCCCGCCTGGCCGGCCCGGTCGGGGTCGACGTGGAGCGGTCCCGGCCGCTGCCCGCCCTGGCGCTGGGCCGGCGGTGGTACGCCCCGGCCGAGGCGGCCTGGCTGGCCGGGCGGCCCGCCGGCGGCCGGGCGGCGGACTTCCTGCGGCTGTGGACCGCGAAGGAGGCGGTGGGCAAGGCGCTCGGGGTGGGGCTGCGCGACGGTGGCCTGCGCCGGCGGATGCCGGTGCCCGCCGCTGCCGGCGTACCCCGGCGCGCGGGCACCGCACGGCCGGTGGGCGGCGGCGAGCTGCGGCCGGTGCCCGGTGGGGCGGGCCTGCGCGTCGGGCACCCGCCGGTCGGCGGGGGCCTCGTCGTGGCGGTCGCGGTGGTCGGCGCCGACGCGCCGCCGGTCGAGGTGCTGGAGGTCCGGATGGACGGGGACGGGACGGTCGGGGCGGCGCGGCGGACCGGTCACGTCGCCGCCGCCCGGAGCGCGTCGACCGAGCGGACCAGCTTGCCGGTCGTGGTGCGGGGCAGCTGATCCAGCAGGTGCAGGGTGCGCGGCCGCTTGTAGCCGGCCAGCCGCTCGGCGAGCAGCTTGTCCAGCACCTCCTCCGACAGCGGCCCGTCCGGCTGCACGTACGCGGTGACGCCGTTGTCCCAGACGACCACGACGGCGGCGACGCCGGGCAGCCCGGCGACGGTCGTCTCCACCTCGGTGAGGTCGACCTTCAGGCCGCCGACGGAGACCTGCGAGTCGAGCCGCCCGCGCACGGTGACCAGCCCGGTGTCGGGGTCGACCGTGCCGGCGTCGCGGGTGTGCAGCCAGCCGTCGGCCCAGCGGGTCGGGTCGCTCAGCCCGACGTACGGCGACGCGGGGCAGCTGACCTGGAGCTCCCCGTCGACCTCGCGGACCTCGATGCCGGGGGCGGGGGCGATCGACGGGCGGTGCCGCCCGTACAGGTCGGTGCCGATGACGCCGACCTCGGTCATCCCGTACATGTTGCCCAGCGGCACGCCGTGGCGGTCGGTGAAGGCGCGGGCGACGGCGGCCGGGACCAGCTCGCCGCCGGTGGTCATCCGCTTGAACTGCGGCAGCGGCCCGGCGGGCCGGGTGGAGGCGAGCAGTCCGATGTGGAACGGCACGCCGAGCACGGTGGCCGGTGAGTCGCCGGCGGCGATCGCGGCCAGCACGGCGTCGCCGCTGAGCCGCTCCGGCGGCACCAGCTCGACGCCGGCGTGCAGGCCGTAGAGCAGGCCACCGACCAGGCCGAGCACGTGCACCATCGAGGGCAGCAGGATGATCCGTTCGCCGGGCAGCGCCACCCCGTCGATGCGGATGTAGCGGTGCACCTCGGCGACGAGGTCCTCGGCGGTGCGACCGATCACCTTGGACGGTCCGGTGGAGCCTGAGCTGAGCTGGATCACCGCGTGCCCGCTGACCGCGGGGCGGTCGGCGTACGGGGTGACGCCCTCGGTGACGTCGACGAAGATGCGCAGCGCCCCGCCGCCGCCGCGCACCGGGGCCACGACCACCTGCGGGGTGAGCCGCTCCAGCGCCCGGTCCACCTCGTGGTCGGTGAGGCGGTGGTCGAGCAGGACGGCCTGCGCCCCGGTGCGCCAGGTGGCCAGCAGGTTCACCACGTACGCCAGTGACGGCGGCAGGCGGAGCGCGGCGGCCCCGCCGGGGCGCAGTCCGGCGGCGGCGAGACGGGTCTGCGCATCGCCGACCAATCGCCGCAACGTGCCCCGCTCGACCGGTTCCGGAAGTCGTAGACAAATGTCGTTCGCAGGCCCTGCGAGCAACACGTCGTCGACCCATTCCGGGGTCCCTGCCGCAGGATTTTCCGTCGGACGATCCATGCTCACCGCCGTCCACCGCCCAGCCTGAAATAGGGCGAGTACGCCCATAGGGTGCATCTTTCGGGGTGCTGCCGGAACACTACGACAGCCGCGAGAACCATTACTAGATGCAAATGGCTAGATCAAAAAAAGCGGCTGGCCGGATTGCAGACCCTCGATCGGACAGGCAGTATCGGGCGCGTACGGCAGCGCGCCGCTCACTATGGGTGAGCTGCGTCCGCAGGTCGGCGCCGGCACACCGGCCCGTCCCCGCGGCATGCAGGCCCACAGGTCGAGTGGGGCCTCACCTGGCGACGGCACCCGGGTGACGGCCGGGGTGCCCGCCTACGCGCAGGCGGCCGAGGACCCGTCCGGCCGGCAGGCGTGCGCGGCGCGCTCCCTCCGGTTCCGTCGCGCGTCGCCGTGGTGCGCGCCGCCGAGGTTGAGCACGACCACCCCGGCGACGACCAGGCCGACGCCGACCATCCTGGTCACGCTCAACGGGTCGCCGAGGGACACCGCGTCGATCGCCACGACCGCAGCCGTGCCGAGCCCGGACCACAGGGCGGTACGCGACGCCGACCGGGATGTCCCGCACCGCGAGGGAGAGCATCCCGGAGGCGGCCAGGTGCGCCACGGCACGCCGTGCCGGGCACGGCGTGCCGCCGGGCGGTCAGACGCGCGCCACCTCGGGAGTCTGCGCGTGGACGACGAAACGCAGCGAGCGGGCGTCGGTGAAACACTCCCGCATCGGCCGCACCAGATCCCGGTGCCCGGGACTGCGTTCCCACGCCTCGAAGTCGGCCAGGGACTCCCACTCACTGGTGATCAGCCACTGCTCCGGGTCCGCCGCCGACCGGCACACCTGGTCGACCAGGTGCCCCGGCACACCGTCGGCGACCAGGTGCCGCACCGCCTCGTACGCCCGCAGGAAGTCCGCCGTCCGCTCCTCGGCCACCCGCACGAGAAAGACGACCCGAGCCCGTGCCCCGCTCATTCCGCTGCTCCCCTCGGTGCCGGTGGCGCTCCGCGCAGCACCAACGCGCTGTTGAAACCGTCGAAACCCCGGGCGCAGACCAGCGCCAGCCGGCTGTGCGGCTGCCGGGGCGCCCGCAGGAAGTCCAGTTCGCAGCCCGGCGCCGGCTCGCGGGGGCCGGCGGAGGCGGGCAGCGTGTCGTGACGGAACGCGAGCAGCGCGGTGGCCACGTCCAACGCGGAGCCGCCCTGGTGGGCGCGGCCGGTCAGCGCCTTGTGCGTGCTCACCGGCGGGGGCCGGTCGCCGAAGACCGCGCGCAGCGCCTCGGCCTCGGCGCGGTCGAAGCGGGGCACCCCGAGGGCGTCGGGGACCACCACGTCCACCTCGTCCGCGGTGACCCCGGAGCGGTCCAGGGCCAGCCGCATCGCCCGGGCGTACCGGGCGGAGTCGCCGCCGGTGTCCGGGCCGGTGTGCGCGGCGTCGTGGGTGGCGCCCCAACCGGTCACCTCGCCGTAGACCCGGGCGCCCCGGGCCAGCGCATGCCCCAACTCCTCCACCACGAAGACCGCCCCACCCTCCGCCGGCACGTAGCCGCCGGCCGACCGGTCGAACGGCCGGTACGCCACCTCCGGGTCGGCGACGTCGCTGAGCAGCCCGGAGCGGAGCTGACAGGTCAGCGCGTACGGGCTCAGCGGGCACTCGGTCGCCCCGGCGATCACCACCGGCGTGCCCCGGCGCACCGTGCGCACCGCGTGGGCGAGGCTGTCCAGCCCACCGGCGGACTCGGCGACCAGCACCCCGCACGGCCCCTTGAACTGGTGGTGGATGGAGAGCTGCCCGACGCTGGCGGCGTAGAACCAGGCGATCGACTGGTACGCCCCCACCGTGCGGGTGGCGCCGCCCCACAGCCGTTGCAGTTCCCGCTGCCCGAACAGGTTCCCCCCGGACGAGCTGGCCAGCGTCACCGCCCAGCCGTAGGGCTCGGGGGCCCGCTCGGGCAGCCCGGCGTCGGCCAACGCCAGCCTGGTCGCGGCGAAGCCCAGATGCGTCCAGCGGTCGGTCTGCACGAGCTGCCGGGTGTCGGCGTACGCCGCCGCGTCGAAGCCGGGCACCTCACCCGCGACCCGGGTCGGGTAGTCCGCCGGGTCGAACAGGGTGATCGGGCCGGTGCACCGGGTCCCCGCCGCGACCGTGCGCCAGTGGGCGTCGGCGCCGACGCCGCTGGGGGCCACCACCCCGATGCCGGTGACCACGGCCCGGGCGCTCACGCCGCCGCCGCCAGCCGCCGGAACACCATCGCGGACTGGAAGCCGCCGAAGCCGCTGCCCACCGACAGGGCCACGTCCACCGGGGTCTCCCGGGCCACGTTGGGCACGTAGTCCAGGTCGCACTCCGGGTCCCGGGTGGCCCAGTTGGCGGTGGGCGGCACCACGCCGTACTCGATGGCCAGGGCGCAGGCGGCCATCTCGATCGAGCCGATCGCGCCGAGCGAGTGCCCGACCATCGACTTGATCGAACTGATCGGCACCCCGTACGCGGCCTCGCCGAGCGCCCGCTTGAACGCCGCCGTCTCGTGCCGGTCGTTCTGCCGGGTGCCGGAGCCGTGCGCGCTGATGTAGGAGACGTCCTGCGGGGACAGCCGGCCCTGGCGCAGCGCGTCGGTGATCGCCAGACCCATCTCCACCCCGTCCGGACGCAACCCGGTCATGTGGAAGCCGTTGGCGCGGCTGGCGTACCCGGCCAGCTCGCAGTAGACGTGCGCGCCCCGGCGGCGGGCGTGCTCCCACTCCTCCAGCACCAGCACCGCCGCGCCCTCGGCGAGGACGAAGCCGTGCCGGTCGGCGTCGAAGGGGCGGGAGGCGTGCGCCGGGTCGTCGTTGTCCGGGCTGGTCGCCTTGATCGCGTCGAAGGAGGCGACGGTGACCGGGGAGATCGGCGAGTCCGACGCCCCGGCCAGCACGATGTCGGCCTCCCCGTCGACGATCAGCTGGTGGGCGTAGCCGATGGCGTCGATGCCGGAGGTGCAGCCGGTGGACACGACCTGGGCGGGGCCGTGCAGCCCGTGCCGGACGGCCACGTCGGCGGCGAGGCTGCTCGGCACCAGCGCCGGGTACAGGTACGGCCCGCCGCGGGCGTGGTCGACCAGCCACCGCCGGCCGGAGTCGCTGACCCGCACGTACTCCTGCTCCAGCGCCATGGTGCCGCCGACGGCGGTGCCCAGCACCACGCCGGTGACCTCCCGCTCGGCGTCGGTGAGTTCCAGGCCGCTGTCGGCGAGCGCCTCGATGGAGCAGGCCAGCGCGAACTGCACGTACCGGTCGGCGCGCTGCCGTTCGGCGAGGGCGATGCCGGCCGCGTCGGGGTCGAACTCGCACTCGGCGGCGATCTGGGAGCGGAACGGCGACGGGTCGAAGAAGCTGATCCGTCGGGTGGCCGTACGCCCCTCGGTCACGGTCTTCCAGAAGCTGTCCCGGGTGGCGCCGCCCGGCGCGACCACCCCGACGCCGGTGACGACCGTGCGGCGCCCGGTCACGACGCCACCTCGGTTCGCGACTGCGGGGCTCGCAACCCCGGCTCACTCCTCGCGCTCACGACCCGCCCCGCTGCTCGACGAGTTCGGTGTCGACGTGGCCCAGTTCCGGCCGGGGGGCGAGGGGTCCCAGGTGGAAGACGACCTCGGCCGGCTCGTCGCCGGTGTTGCGCAGCCGGTGCCGGACGTTGCGCGGCACGAACAGCGCCTCCCCGGCGGCCAGCGGCACCGCCTCGTCGTCCAGGTCGGCGGTGATCGTGCCCCGGACGACGTACAGGAACTCCTCGCTGTAGGGGTGGTAGTGCTCGGCGATCCGCTCCCCCGGGCGCAGCGTCGCCACCCCCATGAAGCCGGAGGTGCTGCCGACGGTCTTCGGGCCGAGCAGCACCCGCAGCTCGCCGCCGCGGCGGCCGTCCGGCGCGACGTCGGCGGCGGCGACCAGCCGCAGGGTGTCCTCACTCATCGCCGGCTCCCGTCGCCCCGTCGGCGCCGGCCGGGACCCGACCGCCGTCGGCGGCCAGGCGTTCGATCTTCTCCTTGATGACGGCGAGCTGCACGGCGCTGTTGGTGTTGATCCGGTCGGTCATGCCGGCGTTGTCCACCGGCGCGGTCGGTTTCATCGCGAAGTCCTGCACCCAGGTCATCCGGGTGCCGCCGGGCTCCTCCGCGTAGCTCCAGTGGATGCGCATGTACTCGAACGGCCCGGTCTCCACCCGCCGGGCGCGGACCTGCCGGGTGGCCGGGTCGGCGGTGCGTTCGCTGACCCAGCTCCACGCCACCCCGTTTTCGTCGGGGTGCATGGTGAGCCGGAACCGCACGGTGTCGCCGTCGCGGTCCAGGATCTCCGCCCGGGCGTACTCGGTGAACAGCTCGGGCCAGCCGGCGACGTCGTTGGTGACGTCCCAGACCAGCGGCAGCGGCGCGCCGATGAGCACGCTGTTCTCGGTGTGTCCCGGCGGGTCGGCGCGGCGGGCCACCAGCTCGGCGACGCCCGCGATGCTGAGCTGCCCGGCCTCCTCGGGGATCCG
This sequence comes from Micromonospora sp. NPDC023814, assembly GCF_040639595.1. NCBI lineage: Bacteria > Bacillati > Actinomycetota > Actinomycetes > Micromonosporales > Micromonosporaceae > Micromonospora > Micromonospora sp. NPDC023814. Next base: position 24,402 of record NZ_JBFAAF010000055.1, on the reverse strand, counting down.
CACCTGCCACCGGTCGGCGACCACGGCGGAGAGTTCGAGCAGCGCCAGCGAGTCCATGCCGAGTTCCTCCAGGGACGCCGCCGGGGCGCGGGCGGCCGCGTCGGCGTCCAGCCCGCAGTTGGTTACCAGGATGTCGGTGATCTCGGCGGTCAGCGGACGGCCATGGGTGACGGTCATCAAAGCCTCCTGTGTGCGTCGGACGGGCCGGCGAGCAACTGGTCGACCAGGCCGGTGGAGTAGCGGCCCTTGCGGAACCCGGCGTCGTCGAGCACCCGCCGGACGAACGGGATGGTGGTGCGGACCCCGGGCCCGGCGATGTCGAACTCGTCGAGGGCGCGTTCCAGCCGGTTGAGCGCCAGCTCCCGGTCCGGCGCCCACACCGCCACCTTGGCCAGCAGCGAGTCGTAGTACGGGCCGAACAGGTAGCCGGCGTGGCCGTGCGTGTCGACCCGGGTGAACGGGCCGCCGGGCGGGACGAAGCGGTCCAGCCGGCCGGGGGTCGGCGCGAACCCGCGGTCCGGGTCCTCCACGTTGACCCGGCACTCGATGGCGACCCCGTGCGGGCGGACGTCCTCCTGCCGCCAGCGCAGCGGCACCCCGGCGGCGATGTGCAGCTGCTCGTGCACCAGGTCGATCCCGGTCACCATCTCGGTCACGGGGTGCTCGACCTGGATCCGGCAGTTGATCTCCAGGAAGTGGAACCGCTCGTCGGGGTCGACGAGGAACTCCACCGTGCCGGCCCCGGTGAAGCCGGCGGACAGGGCACCGCGCAGGGCGCACTCCGCGATGGCCTCCAGGGTGCCGGCGGACAGCGCCGGGGCGGGCGCCTCCTCCACCAGCTTCTGGTGCCGGCGCTGCACCGAGCAGTCCCGGGTGCCCAGGTGCACCCCGTTGCCGTGGGAGTCGCACAGCAGCTGCACCTCGACGTGCCGGGCGCCGGTCAGGAACCGCTCCACGTACACCCGGTCGTCGCCGAACGCGGCCTGCGCGGCGGCCCTGGTCCGCGCGTACGCCCGGGGCAGCTCGGCCGGGGTGGCGACCACCGTCATGCCCCGACCGCCGCCGCCGGCCGCCGCCTTGACGATCACCGGGTAGCCCGCTTCGGCGGCCACCTCCGCCGCCACGGCCGCGGTGGGCACCGGCGCGACGCTGCCCGGCGGCAGCGGCAGCCCGGCCCGGCGCATCAGCGCCCGCGCCGAGGACTTGTCCGCCAGCGCGGCCATCACCTCCGGCGGCGGACCGATGAACGTCAGCCCGTTGTCGGCGCAGATCTCGGCGAAGTCGGCGTCCTCGGAGAGGAACCCGTAGCCGGGGTGCACCGCCTGCGCGCCGACCTGCCGGGCCGCCTCCACGATCGCGGCGGCGTTGAGGTAGCTGCGCCGGCTGGCCGGCGGCCCGATGCAGACGGCCTGGTCGGCGAGGCGCACGGCGGCGGAGTCGGCGTCCGCCGTGGAGTAGACCACGGCGGTACGCACCCCCAGCTCCCGGCAGGCGCGCAGCACCCGCAGGGCGATCTCACCCCGGTTGGCGATCAGCACCTTCTCGAACATCACGCGCCGCCTCAGACCGGGTCCAGCGCGACGAGCGGCTGGTCGTACTCGACCGGCTGGCCGTCGGCGGCGAGGACCTCGGCGACCCGGCCGCCCCGGTCGGCGGTCACCTCGTTCATCAGCTTCATCGCCTCGACGATGCCGATGACCTGGCCGGGGCGGACCAGGTCGCCGACGGCGACGAAGGGCGCGGCGCCCGGCTCCGGCGCCCGGTAGAACGTGCCGACGATGGGCGAGCGCACCGCGTACCGGCCCGGCTCGCCGTCGGTCACGGGCGGCGGCGCCGGCCGGGCCGCGGCGGGCACCGCCTCCGGCGCCTCCGCGGGCGGCCCGCCGTGCCACTCCACCTCCAGCACCGTGTCGCCGCTGCGCAGCCGCACCCGGCGGACCGGGCCGGCCAGCTCGGCGACCAGGTCCCGGGCGTGCCGCCGCAGCCCGGCCAGCACCGCGTCCACCCCGGCCGCCGACTCCGCGCCGGCCGGCGCGGTGTCGACCGGGGCACCGCCCGCGCTCACCGGACACCCGCCCGGACGCCGAGGCGGGCCGCGCCGAAGCGCCGGAACCGCTGCCGCCGGCGCCGGACCAGCGTGGCGGGCGGCACGTCCAGCAGCGGCAGCAGAGCGGCCGACACCGCCGCCCGCAGCGCCCGCCCGGTCGCCTCCGGGTCGTGGTGCGCGGCCGGGGCCGGCTCGGGCACGAGGTCGTCGACCACCCCCAGGCGGCACAGGTCGGGCGCGGTCAACCGCAACGCGCGCGCCGCCTGCGGGGCGGCCCCCCGGTCCGGCCAGAGGATGGCGGCGCAGCCCTCGGGGCTGATCACCGAGTAGACGGCGTGCTGGAGCATCAGCACCCGGTCGGCCACCGCGAGGGCCAACGCGCCGCCGCTGCCGCCCTCCCCCGTGATCACCGCGACGACCGGGGTGGGCAGCACGGCGAGCGCGAGGATGTTCTCCGCGATGGCCGCCGCCTGCCCCTGCTCCTCGGCGCCCACGCCGGGATCCGCCCCGGGCGTGTCGACCAGGGTGACCACCGGCAGGCCGAGGCGGGCGGCCAGCCGCATCAGCCGCAGCGCCTTGCGGTGCCCGGCCGGGCTGGCCATGCCGAAGTTGCGGGCGACCAGCTCGGCGGTGGTGTGGCCCTTCTGGTGCCCGATCACCATGACGGGCCGGCCGTCCAGCCGGGCCAGTCCGCCGACCACCGCCGGGCAGTCCGCGCCGAGCCGGTCGCCGTGCAGCTCGACGAAGCCGTCGAACGCCGACTCCAGGTAGTCCAGTGTGGTCGGCCGGCCCGGGTGCCGGGCCAGCCGCACCGTCTCCCAGGCGTCGCCGCCCGGCGGGTCGGCCGGGCCCGGCGCCGTCGCGGCACCCGCCTCGCCGGCCGGCCGCGCCACGACCGGCGACGGCTCCTGCCGCGGTACGGCGGGACGCGCCGCCGGCCGACGTCCCGCCCGGGCCGCGGCGAGCAGCGCCGCCAGCCGGCCCCGCAGGGCGTGCCGGGGCACCACCATGTCGACCTGCCCGTGCCGCAGCAGGAAGTCGGCCGTCTGGAAGCCCTCCGGCAGCGGCCGGCCGGTGACCTGCCGGATCACCCGGGGACCGGCGAAGCCCATCCGGGCCCCGTTCTCGGCGAGCACCACGTCGGTGTTGGTGGCGAACGAGGCCGCCACTCCCCCGTACGTCGGGTCCGTGAGCACGCTGACGGTGAGCAGCCCCGCCTCCCGCAGCGCGGCGATCGCCTGGCTGACCGTGGCCATCTGCATCAGCGACAGGACGCCCTCCTGCATCCGCGCGCCGCCGGAGGCGGTGACCAGGATCAGCGGTGTGCCGTCCTCCAGCGCCCGCTCGGCGGCCCGGGTGATCAGCTCCCCGACGGCGCAGCCGAGGCTGCCGCCGAGGAAGCGGAAGTCCATCACCGCGAGCGCGCAGGGATGCCGGCCGATGGTGGCGGTGCCGCAGACGACCGCCTCGGCCAGCCCGGTGCCGGCCCGGGCGGCGGTGAGCCGGTGCGGGTACGGCAGCAGGTCGACGAAGCCGATCGGGTCGACCTCCGCCGGCCGGTCCGGCAGGGCGGTGAACGACCCCGGGTCGACGAGCTGGAGCAGCCGCTCCGGCGCGTCCAGGCGGGCGTGCGTGCCGCACTCGGGGCAGACGTCGAGGTTGCGGCGCAGCCGCTTGCGGTACAGCAGGGTGGCGCAGCCGCCACAGCGGGACCAGAGCTGCCCCTCCCGGGGCGCGGTGGCGGTCACGACGGCCGCCCGGCGGGCGCGGCGTCGAAGCGGTAGAAGCACCGGGCCATGGCGTCGCGCGGCTCCCGCCACGTCGGCAGGTACGGCGAGACGTACGGGCGCAGTCGGGCGCTCACCCGCACGAACTCGGGGTGCCCCCGGGCCGCCTCGACCGCCGCCCCGGCCGGCGCGTCCGTCTCCAGCAGGTGCACGTAGAGGTCACCCAGCCGGTACAACGACCGGTGCCGCACCCCGACCAGGTGCGGCAGCTCCGTCGCGTCGGACTCGGCGAAGATCTCGGCGACGCGCGCCTCGGCGCTCGGCACCACCTTCGCGACGATCAGCGAACGGTCCATGGGTGGACCTCCCTCCACGGCGTCCGACGTCGGTGACGACGGCGCCGGCCGAGCCGGACGACTGGCGACACGATGCGGCCACGGGCGTCACGGCGGCGTCACCGCAGCCCGCCGCCCGGCGACGCCACTTCGTGACGCTGCGTTGACGCAGGCTGTGTATCCGCTGTACAACAACCGCCCACCACGGTGGACTATCCGCAGTTCAGAACCGTTTTCGTGGACGCGTCGCCAACAGTCGGATCTCGCCTGAGATATTGACCGAGAGTGACCTCGATTGATAATCTTCGTCACGGTCAGCCCGGCGACCGCGGCGCGCGACGCCGCGCCGCGGCGGAGCGACCCGACAGTGGGGTCAAGGGCAGCCGCGCCGGGACAGCAGAGGAGTCGGGACGAGCGTTCCGCAGGGGGTGCCGCCGTGGCCGCTGATCCGTCGATGCCGACCACCGGGCGCCGCCCCGGCACGCAGATATCGCTGCACCTGCTCGGCGGCTTCCGGCTGCTGCACGGCGACACCCCCGTCGTGGTGCCGCGCGGCCTGCAACGGGTCATCGCACTGATCGGCCTGCGCCCCGGCGCCACCCGCAGCCACCTCGCCGGGCTGCTCTGGCCCGACGCCCCCGAGGACCGCGCGCTGTCGTCCCTGCGGACCGCGCTGTGGCGGCTGCGCCAGGACCCCTGCTGCCCGCTCACCACCGCCGGCGACACCGTACGCCTCGGCCCCACCGTCCGGGTCGACGTCGACGCCCTCATCGGCACGGCCGCGCGGGTACGCGAAGGCGACGACCCGTGCGCCGCCGCCCTCGCCGCCGGCCGGCACGACCTGCTCCCCGGCTGGTACGACGACTGGGTCCTCGCCGACCGGGAGCGGCTGCGCCAGCTGCGCCTGCACATGCTGGAGGAACTGGCCGGCCAACACCTGGCGGCGGGCCAGCACGGGCAGGCCCTGGAGGCCGCGCTCGAGGCGATGTCCGCCGAGCCGCTGCGCGAGACCCCGCACCGGCTGGTGGTGCGCATCCACCTCGCCGAGGGCAACGCCTTCGAGGCCGTGCACGCCTTCTACGTCTACCGCGACCTGCTGCTGCGGGAACTTCGACTCGAACCCTCCGCAGCCATGACCGCGCTGCTCGACGACACCCTCGCGCCCATCCGCGAGGCCACCCGGGACACCCCGACGCCGCCACGCCGCACGCCGTCCACCCGGGTCGCGCCCCGCGCCCGCTGAACCGGCGTCACCGGCGCGGCCGTGCGCGTGACGGGCAGGTGACAGCCGCCCGGGCAGGGTGGGCCGCACAACAGTCCGTGGTCTCCGACGTGCTCGCGGAGCGCCACCGGCGAGAGGGGTCCCATGAGCCGTCTACTGATCGTCAGCAGGATCATCCCGGGCGCGGAGGGTCGGGTCGCGCAGATCTTCGCCGAGTCCGACGCGACCGAACTGCCCGCCCTGACCGGGGTCCGGCACCGGTCCCTGTACTGCCTGCACGACCTGTGCGTCCACCTGATGGAGACCGCGGACGTCGACCCGGACGCCCTGGCCGGCGCCCGCAACCACCCGCTGTACCGCCAGGTCAACGAGCGCCTGTCCGCGCACACCTCGCCGTACCTGCCGACCTGGCGCTCGCCACGCGACGCGATCGCCGGCTGCTTCTACCGCTGGGACGCCGCCGACGCGCCGTCCCCGCACGCGGCCGGCTGAGCGGAGGCGGCCCCATGTCACCGAGACCACCCCACGTCCTGGTCATCGGCGCCGGCACCGGCGGGCTGTGCCTGGCCCACGGCCTGCGTCGCGCCGGGATCAGCGTCGCCGTCTACGAGAAGTACCGCACCCGCGGCGAGGGACTGCTCGGCTACCGCGTCGGCATCGGCCCCACCGGTAGCCGCGCCCTGCGGGAGTGCCTGCCGCCACGGCTGTTCGACACCTACCTGGCCACCTGCGCCCGATCCCCCCGCTACTTCAACGTCATCACTGAGCGGATGCGCCAGACGGCCTCGTTCACCCTGCGCCCCGACACCGACCCGGTGGACACCGAACGGTCCGTGGCCCGGATGACCCTGCGCCAGGTCCTGCTCACCGGCATGGAGGACGCGGTCCACTTCGACAAGACCTTCACCCGGTACGAGCAAGGCGACGACGGCACCGTCACCGCCCACTTCGCCGACGGCAGCACCGCCACCGGCGACCTGCTCGTCGCCGCGGACGGCACGCACTCCGCCGTGCGCCGCCAGTACCTGCCGCACGCCGTCACCCGCGACGCCGGCACGATCAACATCGCCACCCGCATCCCCCTGACCCCGCACACCCGCCAGCTGCTGCCGCAACGGATCGAGCAGGGCATCTCGCTGATCTTCGGCACCGGCGGGATGATGGGCGTGCTGCACGTGATGGAGTTCAAGTGGAACGGCGACGGCACGCTGAAACCCGGTGTCGACCCCGCCGACGCCGCGCTGCTGCGCGACTGGCCCGGGCTGCGCTACGACACCACCCGCGACAACATCAACCTGGTCATCTGGAGCACCGCCCGCCGGTTCCCGCCCGACGTCATGCAGCGCCGCGGCGAGGAACTCGTCCTGCTCGCCCTCCAACTCACCCGCAACTGGCACCCCCACCTGCGCGAACTGCTCGCCCGCAGCGACCCGGGCAGCGCCCTGCCGATCCGGGTGTCCACCAGCGAGCCGGTGCCGCCGTGGAAAAGCAGCACCGTCACCCTGCTCGGCGACGCCATCCACACCATGACCCCCGGGCGCGGCGTGGGCGCCAACACCGCGCTGCGCGACGCCGCCCTGCTCTGCCGGCAGCTCCGGCTGGCCGCGGCCGGCGACAAGACACTGCTCCAGGCGGTGGCCGACTACGAGGCCGCGATGGTGCCGTACGGCTTCGCCCGGGTCGCCGACTCGCTCAACCGCAGCGGCACCAACGGCGACGACCGGATGTACAAGCCCGTCGTCGGCCGGCTCGCGCTGCTCGGCGCACGCGGCTACTTCGGCGTCACCAGCCGGGTGCCCCGACTGGCGCGCAAGTTCGTCGACGACTTCTACACCTACCGAGGAGAGGAGGACTGAGCGTCCGACCCGGACCCCGGCGCCCGCCCGGCGCCGGGGTCCCCGCGTGCCCACCCCGCCCCGCGCGTGGACGGCGCCGGGCGACAACGGTCCGTCGCCCGGCGGACACCGCGGGTGCAACCCGTCCCACATGCGCCGTGACCGGCCGATCCTGCCTGCCGCCCGGACGGCGCGTGTGCGAAGCTGCGGCGAGTTTTTCTCGAAGTTTCGACGCGAACGAATAGGAGGTCTGCCGTGGCGTGGTCTTTCGGGCACTGGCTGATACTGATCGTGGCCCTGCTGGTGGGTGTGGCGGCCGGTTGGTTCTGGCGCGGCCGGCAGGGCGCGGCAGCCGGGTACGGCTCGCCCACGGTGGAGGGTGACCCGGTCGCCGGCATGACCGCCGTGGTGGTCGACCCGCCGCCCGCCGCCACCACCGACGAGGTACGCCCCGAGGTGACCCTCGACCGGGCCCCGGACGCCGTCGCCGACCCCGTGCCCGCCCCCGACGCCCCGGCCGACGCCGGCGCCGCCCCGGTCACCGTCGTCGCCACCGACACCGGGCGGGCCGACGAGGTCGACCCGGCCGACATGGCGCTCACCGGCGACCCGGTGCCGGCGCCCGACACCGACCCCGTGGCGGCGGCCGCGCCGCGCGACACCGCCCCGGGCCACCTGCCGGACGCCGAGGTCGTGTTGCCAGCCGCCGCCGGGGTGACCGGCCCCGTCGACCGCGAGCCGGCCGAGGAGCCGACCACCGCCACCGAGCCGGAGCCCGTCGCCGCGAGCGAACCGGAGCCGGTGCCGGCCGCCGCCCCGATCGACGCCCCCGCCGCCGAGCCGGAGCCCGCGCGCACCGGCGGGGCGGAGCCCGTCCCGGCCGCCGAGCCGGAACCCGTCCGGGCCGTCGCCGTCCCCGCCCAGGCGCAGCCCGAGGCCGAGCCGGTCCCCGCAGCCGCCAGCCCGGCGGAGCCGACCCCCGCCGCCCCGGCCGGGCCGGACGCGACGCCGGCGGCGACCACGCCAGCGGACGTGCCGACCGAGCCGAACAAGCCGGCGGACGAGCCGGCCGAGCCGGCGGCCGAGCCGAGCGAGCCGGCCGAGCCGGCGGCCGAGCCGGCGGTCGTGCCCGCCGCGCGCGGCGCGGTGGCGACCCCGCCGGTGCGGTCCGCGGCCGACGCGAACGCCGCCGACGACTTCCGCCGCATCCAGGGTGTCGGCCCGAAGATGGCGGCGGCGCTGCAGGCCGCCGGCATCCGCACGTACGGGCAGCTCGCGGAGTTGGACGAGGCCGCGCTGCGGGAGACGATCCGGGGAGCCGGGCTGCGGGCCGCGCCGAGCCTGGCGACCTGGCCCCAGCAGGCGAAGGTGCTCGCGGGCGCCTCGCAGGAGGCGGCCGCCGCCCTGCCGACCGGCGGCGACGACGCCTGACCCCCGGCCGCCGCACCGACCGCGGCGCCGGACGGCGCTTCCCCGCGAGCCGGGACGGCGCCACGACACGATCCACCTGATGCCACCGACGTCGCGGCGTCCGCTCACCCGGACGCCGCGACGTCGGGCATTTCGGGCGGAGGCCGACCAGCCACCGGGCGGCATTCGTGGGAGCCGGACACCACCGGCCGATCCGGTGCCCGGTCAGACCAGCGCCTCCGCGTACCCCCGGACCTGCAGGCGCCGACCGGCGGTGGGGCCGAGCCGCACCTGGAGGCCGAGCGGCGCGGCGGCCCGGCGCACGTCGTCGACGTGCAGCGAGCCGTGCCGGTCGACGGTGAGCACCGGGGGTTCCTCCGGCTCCCCTGCCGGGGCGTGGAACGACAGCAGCGTCGCCGAGGCCGGCAGGTGCCCGGGGTGCGCCGCCCGGGCCGCCGCCTCGTCCCGGTGCGCGAGCACCACCAGGTCGTCGAGGTGGGCGAAGTCCTCAGCGATGCCCTCGGCCTTCCAGTGCGCCGGCTCCTCCGCGACCCCGGTCAGGTGCCGGGAGCGGTTCGCCGAGGTGATGTGGAGGTGGTCCACCCCGGTCTCGGCGACCGCGCGCGCGAAGAACACGTTCGACGGGCAGGCCAGCCCCGGCGCGATCACCTGCGTGGTGCGTACGCCCCGGTCGTGCCGGGTGAGGTGGGCGGGCAGCCGGTCGACGGCCGGGCCACGGAAGCCGAACGGGCCCGCGCCGTAGAGGACGCCCATCAGCTGCCGCACCCGGTGCGCGGGCAGCCGGTGCGGCAGCCGTGCCCAGTCGAACATCGCGGGGATCCGCCCGAAGACGGTGGTGATGCTGCCGACCTGGTCGGCCGGCCGACCCTTGGCGATGTTGACCCGGCGCACGGTGGCGGCGTCCGGGCGGGTCACCAGCGCGTAGAAGTTCCCGAACGCCACCGCCACCACCGCGCCCCCGGCCAGTGCGCGGGCCGCGACGGCGACGTCCTCGGGGCGGTCGACGTACAGGTGCGGGGTCGGGGCGTCCATGGTGTCCTCCTGTGCGGTGCTACTGACGCAGTTGTACGCCCGCCGGGCTGCCGCGCGCGGCCGTCGGTCGCCGATCCGATAGCGCACCGGCGCGCCCCGGTCCTGGCGGTCGGCCGGGGCGGGCCGCCAGGCCGGCGGAGCCTGCCGGGCGGCAGGCGGCGTCGTTAGCCGTTCCACGCGACTGGGTACAACGTTCGACACCTCGAACCACCACACCCCTTTCTGGAGGCAGCGATGCGCGGCACGTCGATACTCGGAGTCATCGTCGTCATCTGGCTGATCATCGGCGCGGTCGCCGCCGGCCAGCGCGGCTACTACAACGGCGACGACACCAACTGCGCCGAGGCGGGCACCATCCTGGTGACCATCGTGGCCGGGCCGCTAAACTACATCGGCGCCAACCCGAAGGTCGACTGCGAGCTGCCCCAGCCCTCCGAGTAGGACGGCTCCCGGCCCGCGCCTGGCGGGTGGCGCGAGCCGGGAGCCGTGGACGGCCTCGTGCGGTGCCGGGAGACCGCGACGCGGGCTAGGAAGCGACCATCCGCGTGGGCAACTCCGTCCCGGCATCCCGCCACACCGTCCAGGTGAGTACGGCGGCGACGAACGCCAGTGCCACCAGCAGCGCGCTGACCCACAGCGGGGACCGGTAGCCGAGCCCCGCGCCGATGGCTGCCCCGCCCAGCAGGGGGCCGACGGCCGCGCCCACGTTCAGGGCAGCGGTCGCGAAGGAGCCGCCGAGGGACGGCGCGTCGACGGCCGCGTACAACGCCCGGGTGATCAGCGTGGATCCGACCGCGAACGAGAGCGCCCCCTGGACGAAGACGAGCAGGAACGCGGCGGGCGCGCTGGCTGCGGTGGCCGCGAACAGCAGCCAGCCGACGAGCAGGGCCACCCCACCGGGCACCAGGACCCGCATGGGCTGTGAGTCCGACACGCGACCGCCGACCGTCACACCGACGAACGACCCCAGGCCGAAGAGGGCCAGCAGGACCGGCACCCACCTCCGGTCGTAACCGCTGACGTCGGTGATCAGCGGCGCCAGGTAGGTGAAGGTGCAGAAGGTCGCCCCGTTCACCAGGGCGCCCAGGAGCAGGCTCACGAGCAGGCGGGGACGGCGCAGCGCCCGAAGCTCGTGCCGGGCGCTCGGTACGGCCGCGTCCGGTGGCATGGCCGGGACCGCGCGCCGGATGGCCACGACGGCGGGCAGCGAGACGACGGCCACCGCCCAGAACGCCGAGCGCCATCCCCACAGCTGGCCGAGGAACGCCCCGGCCGGCACCCCCGCGACGCAGGAGAGGGTGAGACCCCCGAGCAGCACGGAGGCGGCCCGGCCCTTGGCCCCGGGTCCGGCCAGGTCGGCCGCCGTGGCCAGGCCCACCGCGAGGAACCCGGCGTATGCCAGCGCTCCGACGACCCGGGTGGCCAGCAGCACGCCGAAGCTGTCGGTGACCGCCCCGACGACGTGTACGACGACGACGGCGGCCAGGAAGACCAGCAGCGCCCGACGTCTGGGCCACCGCAGGCTGAGGACCGCCGTCAGCGGCGCTCCGATGATCATTCCTACCGCGAAGGCCGACGTCAGCGCCCCGGCGGCCGGGACGGGCACGTGCAGGTCCCGGGCGATGTCCGGCACCAGGCCGGACAGCATGAACTCAGACGTTCCCTGGGCGAAGACCGCCAGTCCGAGCAGGTAGATGGCGAACGGCATGACACACCACATTCCGCGTCGTGGATGGATGAAGAGGACGCGGGTGGGTCACGGCGGACCACGGCCGGGCGGCGCACGGGACAACCGTCCAGCCGGGCGCACGGAGACCACCGCGCGAGGGTCTCCCGGCTGCGCGGACGCGGCACGACGGTGGTGACGCGCGCAGGTGGCACCTGGGAGAGCCGATACGACGGCGATCGGTGGCGGGGACGCCCGAGGGACGCTGTCCGGTTCCGACAGCGCCTAGTGCGACGTCAACGAAGGCCAGCCACCGGACACCGGTGGCTGGCGTCTGGACGCCTCGGGGCTGGACACGACGCAGACCCTAGTGACGGCGCGGAGCACTCGTCAACGTGATAACCGCCGGCGGCGCGGGCGCGGCAGCGACGACGTGCGCGGACCAGCCGAGGAACGTCACCGGGGTGGGCGACGGGCGGGACTCCGAGGGGCAGCCACGCCGCCCGTCCGCCGCACATCCCCTAAGGCGTCCTAGGAGGATGGGCTGTCAGGTTGACGGGACCGAACCCGCGCCGGAGGGCCGCCAGCGGCCGAGTTCGCGCAGGCGGGCTCGGCCGGGGCGGCGGACGGAGGGGCGCCGTCCGGACGGCGGGCACGCGACGAGGGGCGCACCCGGCCCGCGCCGCCGAGGATCGTCACGATCGTCGGGAGCGGGGCCGGCTGCGCCCCTCGGGGCGGCCGGTCAGCGGAAGCAGTTGGCCACCGGCACCCGGCTGCCCTCGCAGTTGGTGGGCTCGTTGTCGACGATGTCGGTCTCGTCGTCGACCCTGACCCGGGCCTTGTCGGCGAAGAGACCGCCCGGCTTCCCCGTGGCGGTGTTGTCGCTCACCCGGCTGCGGTAGAGGGAGACCTGACCCTGGGTCGCGAACACCCCGCCGCCCGTCGACGCGGCGCCGACGGCGTGGTTCCGGTCGACCTCGCTGTGCCGGATCAGCAGGTTGGACTTCGCGGCGTAGATCCCGCCGCCGGCACCCCGGGCGGTGTTGCCGGCGACGACGCTGTCGTCGAGCGGAAGCAGGCCCTGGGAGGTCGAGATGCCGCCGCCGTTGCCGGTGGCGGTGTTGTCGCGCACCTCCAGGCCGCGCAGGAAGATCAGGGCGTCCGAGTTGGCGATGCCCCCACCGGTCTGGGCGGTGTTGCCGAGCACCTTGCTGTCGGCCACCCTGGTGCGGGCCGAGAAGCTGGCGATGCCGCCGCCCTGCGCCGCGTTGTTGTGCGCGAAGGTGCTCTTCTGCACCTCGGCGGCCCCGCGGTAGTTGCCGAGGCCGCCGCCGTACGCCACGGCGGTGTTGTTCCGGAAGTCCGACGTGCGCAGGGTCAGCACGCCGCCGTTGAGCAGGCCCCCGCCCTTGCCCGCCTTGCCGGCGGCGTGGTTGTCGACGAACGTGCTGTCGACGACCACCATGTTGCCGTCGTTGAAGATCCCGCCACCGCCGCCCTCGGCGGAGAGGGAGGTGCTGCCGACGACGGCGGTGCGCTCGACCACGGCCGACGCGCCGTGCACGACGTGGATGCTGCCGCCCTCGGCGGCGGAGAGGCCGTTGCGCAGCACGACGTCGGACAGGGTCAGTTCCCCGCCGTCGCGGACGGTGAAGAACCGGAACGCCTCGGCGTGCACGTCCCGCTCGATCGTGGCGCCCTCGCCCCGGATCGTGATCGGGTGGTAGATGACCGGCAGCCCCGCCCTGTCGTGCTGCGGGTTGCGCGGCGGGGCCTCGGCGTCACCCGGGTTCTCCGCGCTGTCGGCCGTCTCCCGGGCGTCCCGGATCCCGCCGTCGTAGTCGTCGGGCTGCTGGAAGGCGTGCGTCAGCTCGTACGTGCACTTCGGCGCGAGCCGCAGGTGGGCGCCGCCCTCGGCGTTGGCCCGGACCAGCGCGGCGATGAGCTTCGTCGAGTCGCACGGCACCGCGACCTCCGCGCGGCGCCCGGCCCCGGGCCCCGGGTCCGGGTGTCCGTCCCGGCCCTCCTCCCCGCCCCGGTGCTCCCCGGCGGAGTCGCCCGACCGGTCGCCGGAGGGCTCCCCGGCGGCACCCCCGGAGGGCTGCCCGGCGGGGTCGCCGGAGGGCTGCCCGCCGAGGGCGGCGCGGCCCTGCTCGCGGCGGTCGTCGCGGTGCTCCGCGCCGGAGTCGTCGCCGCGCAGCACCAGGGACGGCGTGTCCGGCGCGACGGGCAGGGCTCCCGCGGCCACCGCGACGCCGCCCGCCACCCCGGCCACCAGGGTGCCCGCCACGAGCCCACCGGCTAAGAACCACCGGGACCGCCGCCTGGTTGGCGCCGCTCGCCGGTTCCCTTGATACGTCGACATCAGGCTTCCCCTGCCTCTCGCTGCATGACAACGACCGGCCCGAACCGGGCGCGGGGTGACCGACATCCCGACAGCCACCGAAGGCCACGATACGAGCGAAACTCGGGCAAGTCAGTCGAAGATGAATAAACGTACCGTTCATCTTGAAGGGGCCGAGAACGGCCGTTCGGCCCGAGGCCGGCGCGGGGTACCGGGGTCAGCCGCCGACGTGGATGCCCGGCCGACGGGCCGGGTCCGGCTCGGACTTGCGGAGGATCTCCCGGACCACCGGCGGGGTGTCGCCTCGACCGAGGATGAGGTAGCGCAGCAGGTGAGCCAGGGGGTTCCCCTCGGACCACTCGAAGTGGGCGTGCGGGCGGACGCCGGTGGCGTCGCGCAGCGCCAGGAGGATCGCCGCGATGGCGTTCGGCGCCGCCGGGCTGCTGGCCCGCAGCACCCGGAAGCCCCCGACCTCCACGCCGTGGACCCGCAGCACCTGGCTGAACTCGGACGGGTCGACCACGTCGATCTCCAGGAACAGGATGTCGCCCTCGCCGGGGACCGGGTTCATCGCCCGCTGCGCCCGCTCCTTGATCGTGTACTCCTTCACCGCGCCCCGGGCCCGCTTGTGGGCGATGAGGTGCAGCCGGCCGTCGTGCGACAGCGAGTCGGCGACGAACCGGCGGGCCGGCTCGTCGAACTCGATCCGCTCCGTACGCAGTTCGGTGGTCCGGCTCACCCGCGAGACCAGCGAGACCGCGACGATGCCGACGATGAACAGGACCGAGATGGTGATGCCGTCCGGCTTGGCGATGGCGTTCTCGGCCAGGGCGTACAGCAGGACCAGGGTGAGCACGGCGAAGCCGACGGCGGCGACGCGCTCCCGGCGGCGGGCCGCGGAGATGGTGACCGCCACGGCGGCGGAGACCATCATGGCGAGGATCCCGGTGGCGTACGCCCCGGCCTGGTCGTTGACGTCGGCCCGGAACACCACGGTGATCGCGATGCTGACCAGCGTGTAGACGATCACGACCGGCCGCACCGCGCGGGCCCACTCCGGCGCCATGCCGTAGGTGGGCAGGTAACGGGGCACGATGTTGATCAGGCCGGCCATCGCGGAGGCGCCGGCGAACCAGAGGATGAGCGCGCTGCTGACGTCGTAGACGGTGCCGAAGACCTCGCCGACGTGCTCGTGGGCGAGGTACGCCAGCGCCCGGCCGTTGGCGGCCCCACCCGGCCCGAACTCGCCGGGAGGGATCAGGACCGTGGTCACGAGCGAGGTCGAGACCAGGTAGACCGACATGACGAGGGCGGCGGTGGCGAGCATCCTGCGGGTGTTGCGGATCCGCGCGGCCAACCGGGCCGCGCCGTCCGGCCCGTCCCCGGCCACCAGCGGCATCATGCTGACCCCGGTCTCGAAACCGGAGAGCCCGAGCACCAGCAGCGGGAAGGCCAGCACGGCTGTGGCCGCCACCTCGCCGGGGCCCCGGCCCGCGCTCAGCGCCGAGGTCCAGCCCGCGATCGTCCCCCGGTCCGCCGCGATCTCGGCCACCGAGACCGCGACCACCACCGCGTTCAGCGCCAGGAAGACGGCGACCAGCGGGATGGCCACCGCCACCGCCTCCCGGAAGCCGAGCAGGAAGACGCCGCCGAGGACCAGCAGCAGCACGACGGTGACGCCGACGGCGACCGCCGTTCCGCCGACGCCCTCGGGCAGCAGCGGGTTCTCCAGCAGGTGCACCGTGGCGTCGGCCGACGAGAGGGTGATCGTGATGATCCAGGAGGTGGCCACGAAGCCGAGCAGGACCAGCACGAAGACCTTGCCCCGCCAGAACGGCAGCAGCCGTTCCAGCATCGCCACCGAGCCCTGCCCGTGCGGGCTCTCCCGGGCCACCCGCCGGTACATCGGCAGCATGCCGAGCAGCGTCAGCGCGACGATCAGCAGGGTGGCCAGCGGGGAGAGCGCCCCGGCCGCGACCGCCGCGATCCCCGGCAGGTACGACAGGGTGGAGAAGTAGTCCACCCCGGTCAGGCACATGACCTGCCACCAGGCGTGCGAGCGCGCCTGCCCCTCCGCCGACTCGGGGCCCACCGGCTGCACCCGGTGCACCAACAGCCACCGTCGCAGCGGACTGGGCGGCGCCACCGGCCGGCTGGGGCTGGCCACGACCTCCGGGACGGCGACCGGGCGACCCGCGCGGCGGCCGGGGCGGGTGGGATCGCGCGCGGCGCGCAACTCCCCGTCCGTTCCGCCGCGCGGCGGGTGGCGGCCGCGCGTGCGCCGCGACCCCGCCCCGTGCTCGTCAGCCATCCCCCGTCCCCGCCCCTCGGTCGTCCTGACCCGACCGTAGGCGGTCCCCCGCCGGCCACCCGCCGGAACGGCGAACCCGGAACGCCCTTCCGCCGCGGGTGGGACGGCGTTCCGCACCGACCGACCGGGGACCCGGCCCCGGCCGTCGGTCACCGGCCAGCGGGCGTACCCCGGGCGGGCCGGCCGGCACCCCCGGGCGGGCCGGGCCGGCCGGATCACGTACGCCCGGACGGGCCACTGCCGGGGCACCGCGATCTCGACGTCCCGGTTCGGCACGCCGCCCCGGGCTGCCGGCCCGACCAGCTTTGGTGAGGGGCGGGCGGCAGGGACGGACCGGCCGTGCGCGCGGGGCGGGGCGACCGGCGGCGCGGACGCGGACGCGTCCCCGCGCTCCGCCGTGTGCCGGTGCGGAGCGCGGGGACCCCCCGTCCCGGCTACTGCAGGAACGCCCCGAGGGGCGAGAGCAGCAGCCGGCCGAGCGCCGCGGCGGTGTCGTCCAGCCGCGCGCGCTCACACTCGTGGGCGGCCGGGTCGTGCCGGCACCGCCAGATCTTCTGCGCGTTGCGCCAGGCGACGTCGCGGGTGTACTCGACCAGTTCCCCCTGGTACAAGTCGTCGATGTCGCCGTTGAGCATGTCGATGAGCAGCTGCCACCGCTCCAGGTAGCCGCGCCGCAGGCCGGGGATCTTGTCCGCGAAGATGTTGTTGATCTCGAGGTAGTCGCGATGCTGCTCGGTGCCGTCGACCGGCTCCGACTCCAGGCTGTCGAACGTGGTCACCAGCGCGAACGGCAGGTCGAAGTTGATGTGCGCGTTCACCCCGGCGGCCGCCGACGGCAGCGGGCGGGCGTCCGGCCCGCGCATCCGTTCGAACAGGCACGTCCAGGCCTTCGGCGTGCCCGGGCTGGAGTCGGTCCACAGCCGCATCGCGTCGAAGTAGCGCGCGGCGAACTCCACGTCGAGCCGCGACAGGAACACGGGGTCGGAGAACCGGTCGTCGTAGAGCCCGTTCAGCACGCTCTCGGTGATCGTCAGATAGAGCTTGTTGAAGTCGGCCAGCGGGCAGCTCGCCTCCAGCGGAGGCAGCCGGACCAGCAGGTCCTGGAGCTTGGTGAGGTGGTCGACCACCGCCGGCACGTCGGCGGGGTGGTCGGCGAGCAGGTCGACGACGTCCCGATGCACGGGTCCCCACACCGGTTCCGTCATCTCTCCTCCACAGTGGTTCCCGGCACCCCGTGCCGTCGGCGACGCTGCACAGCCTGCCAGCCGACAACCGTCGGCCGGATCAGTAGAACGACGTATCCGTACGCGCGTCAGGCGGGTCGGTTACGCAGGAAGATGGCGCTGGCCTGCACCCGGGTGCGGACCTGGAGCTTGTCGAAGATGTGCGAGACGTGCACGCCGATGGTCCGCTCGCTGATGAACAGCCGCTGGCCGATCTCCCGGTTCGTCAGCCCCTCGGCGACGGCGGCGAGCACCTCCCGCTCCCGCGCGGTCAGCACCGCCAACTCGTCGCCGTCCGGGCCGGCGGTCGGCTCGCCCGCGACCGGCCGGTCCTCCAGCGCCACCCGGGCCCGGCCCGCGAGGGTCCGGATCTCCGAGGTCAGCGGCACCGCGCCGAGCCCCTGCGCCACCTGGTACGCCTGCCGCAGCAGCTTGCCCGCGGTGGCGCTGCGGCTGCGCCGGGCCAGCAGCGCCTCGGCCTGACGCAGCCGCGAGTAGGCCGCCGGGTAGGGGTGGTGGCGCCGGTCCCACTGCGCCACGGACCGGGCCCACAGCTCCGGGTCGCTGCCGTCGAGGCGGCTCACCTCGGCGGCGCACAGCGCCAGGAACCCGTCGACCACGTCGCGCACCGGGCGGGCCGCGTGCTCGCTCTTGCGGGCCACCCGGTCGGCCACCTCCCGCAGCCGCCGCACCGCGGTCTCGTCCACCGCGATCGTCCGGCTGGCGTGCGCCTCCGCCTCGGCCCGCAGGCCGTGCCACACCAGCGCGGCGAGGATGCCCACGTCGTCGGAGCGGCTCTCGGTCAGGCCGCGCTGCACCGCCTGCCGGGCGAGGTCGTGCCGGCCCTGCCACATGGCCAGCCCCGCCCGCAGCGTGAGCAGCGGGATCACGTGCCGCGCCCCGCCGCCGGCGAGCACCGTGGACACGGCGTCCAGGTCGCGGTCGGCGGCCGCGATGTCGCCGTAGCCCACCGACAGCCGGCAGCGGGCCAGCAGCAGCTCGACCGCGTCCGCGCCGGAGGGGCGGTGCCGCAGCGCCGCCGCGACGACCTTCTCCGCCTCCGCCCACTGGCCCACGCGGAACAGCCCGTTGGTGGCGATGGCCAGCAGCCGGGTCTCCCAGGTGCGGCCGAGGCCCAGCTCGGCCACCCGCTCGGCACCCCGGCGGGCGACGACGACGCCCTCCTCCAGCACGTTCAGCGGCCCGGTCAACAGCTCGGCCAGGTGCAGGTAAGCGCAGGCCACGTCCTCGGGGCGGCCGGAGCGCTCGGCGGTCTCCAGCGCCCGGCGCATCACCGCCAGCCCGGCGTCCGGGTCCTCCAGGTACGCCTCGGAGAACCCGAGGGCCGCGCTGGCCAGCACGACCTCCGACGTGGAGCCCTCGACCGCGGCGGACAGCTTCAGCGCCTCCCGGGCCCGCCGGCCGGCGTCGGCGTACCGGCCGAGGTGCAGCAGCAGCTCGGCCAGGTGGGCGGCAGCGGTGGCGCGTTCCCGGGGCGTGCAGTCGGCGGCCTCCAGGGCCCGCCGGTATTCCGCCTCGGCGAGCGCCGACCGGCCGGCGGCGGCCAGGTAGCGGGCCCGCCGGATGTGCAGCGCACAGGTCGACCGGTCGGCGCCGGAGCCGGCCAACTCCTCGAGCAGGGTCAGCGCGCGGGCGTGCTCGCCGCAGTGGTGGGCGGCCTCGGCGGCGCGCTCCAGCAGGGTCACCCGGTCCACGTCCAGCGGACCCACGCCGGGCGAGCCGGCCAGCTGCAACGCGACCGACCAGTGCCGGTGCGCCTCGGCCCAGCCGTGCAGCCGCTCGGCCTCCCGGGCCGCCGCCGTCGCCGCCGGCAGCGCCCGCGCCGGCTCACCGGCCAGCCGCCAGTGGTACGCCAGGCGGGCCTGGTGCAGCTCCGCCGGAGCCGAGGTGAGCGCCTCGGCGTAGCGGCGGTGCAGGGCGGCCCGCTCGGCGGGCAGCAGCTCGTGCTCCAGTACCTCGGCGACCAGCCGGTGCCGCAGCCGGTAGCCGTCGTCCGCGCCCACCAGCAGCCGGTGCGCGACGGCCGCGCGGACCGCCTCGATCAGCTCGTCCTCGGGCAGCCGCGTCACCCGCGCCAGCAGCCAGTGCTCCACCGGCTCGACGCCGGCCGCGACCGCGTGCACCACGGCGTGCGCGTGCTGGGGCAGCGCGTCGACCCGGGCCAGGAAGATCTCGCGCAGCGTGTCGGAGAGGCCGTCCCGGCCGTCGCGCAGGTCGCGGGCCAGCTCCTCCACCACGAACGGGTTGCCGCCGCTGCGCCGCCACACCAGCTCCGCCGCCTCAGGGGCGAGCGGTCGACCGACCACGGCGGCGGCGAGCTGGTCGGTGCCGGCCCGGTCCAACGGGACCAGGTCGAGCACCCGCACCGAGCGCAGCCGACGCAGCTCGGTGAGCACCCGGCGCAGCGGGTGCGCGCCCTGCAACGACTCGGCCCGCACCGCGGCGAGCACGGACAACTGGAGGTCGCCGAGGCCGGCGAGCAGATAGAGCAGCAACTGGCGGGTGCTGCGGTCGACCCACTGGAGGTCGTCCAGCACGAGCACCAGCGGACGCCCCTCGGCGATCAGGTGCAGCCCCCGGGAGACCCGCTCCAGCAGCGCCCCGGCGCCGTCCGGGCCGGCGGTCTCGTCGGCGAACATCTGCAGGAGGCCGCGGACGGCCGAGGACGTCCGGGCGTGGGAGCCGGTCAGCTCGGCGTCGAAGCGGCGCAACGCCTGCAGCAGCGGGTGCAGCGGCGACGCGTCGCCGATGTCCAGACAGGAGCCGGTGAGCACCAGGGCGCCCGCGTCGCGCAGCCGGGCGCCCACCTCGCGCAGCAGCCGGGTCTTGCCCACGCCGCTCTCGCCGGTGAGGAAGACGGCGGCGGTGTGCCCCTGCGCGACCTCGTCGAGCAGCGCGGACCGTACCGTCGTCACCAGGTCGGCCCGGCCGACGAGCGGTGCGGCGTCCACATCGCTGGCCATGGCACGCAGCCTAGTCACACGTCCACGCACCGTTCTACGGGTCTTTTGCCCCTGTGGTACTCCTCGCGTCGACATTGCGACCAGAGGTTGCGGCTGGCCGACATACGTCGTTCTGCAGATCCCCCGTCGGCCCACAGGTGACAGTGTCCGAGGCGTCGGCAGGCAACGGGGGGAAAGGCAGGTGCGATGCCCATGCTCACCATCGTCGCCGGTCCGCAAGGTGTCGCGTCGGCAGGCTGGCCGGTGCCGGAGGAGAGACGCACGGTCACCGTGCTGTTCGCCGACATCGTCGGGTCGACCGCGCTCGTCGACCGGCTCGACCCCGAGGACGTACGGGCCCTGCAGCGCGCCTACTTCGCCACCGTCGCCGGGGTGCTGCGCCGGTGGCACGGGGTGGTCGAGAAGTACGTCGGCGACGCGGTCATGGCGCTGTTCGGGGCGCGCGAGTCCGACGGGTTCGACGCGTACCGGGCGGTGCGGGCGGCGCTGGACATCCAGCGGGCCCTCGACCGGCGTCCCGTGCCCGGCGCGCCGCGGCTGCGGGTCCGGGTCGGGGTGGCCACCGGCGAGGCGCTGGTGGACCTCGCCGCGACACACGACGGCGGGCACGGCGCGGCCAGCGGCGCGGTGACCAGCACCGCCGCCCGGTTGCAGGAGTACGCACCGCCGGGCGGCGTGGCGCTCTGCGCGGCCACCCACCGGGCCACCGTGGGGCTGATCGACCAGCGCCGCGTGCCGCCGGTGGCCCTCGCCGGCAAGGCGCTGCCGGTGGACGTGTGGCACGCCACCGGCGCCACCCGGCCGGCCCCGGCCCCGCACGAGGGCCCGCTGGTCGGGCGACGGCGGGAACTGGCCACCGCCCGGGACCTGATCGTCCGCGCCGTGCGGGACCGCAGCCCGCGCTGGCTGTCGCTGGTCGGTCCCGCCGGCAGCGGGCGCAGCCGGCTGCTGCACGAGCTGCGGCGCGCCGTCCCGACCGTGGACGACGTGCCGGTGCGCTGGTGCGTCGCGCACTGCCCGCCCTGTCCGGAGGCCCTGGCGCCCGTCGCCGACCTGGTGCGCGGGGCCGCCGGCCTCCGCGCGAACGACCCACCTCCGGTCGTACGCCGTCGGCTCGCCGCCGCCCTCGCGGGCCTGGTGCCGCCCGCCGGCCTGACCGAGGCGGTGTCCGCGCTGGAAGGACTCCTGGCGGGCCCGGACGCCGCCCGCAAGGCCGCGCGGGGCGCCGAGGTGGCGCGGGAGGTGCTGCTGTCGGTCGCCGCCCGGGAGCCGCTGGTGGTGGCGGTGGACGACCTCGACCGGGCAACCGGGGAGCTGAACCGCTTCCTGCACCGGCTCTTCGCGGCGGCCACCGCCCGGTCCCTGCCGCTGGCGGTCGTGGTGCTGCACCGTCCCGAATGGGCGGACGTGCTGCCCGGGGCCCGGGACCGCCGGCACCGGCTGGACGTGCCGCCGCTGCGCCCGGTGGAGACCGGCCGGCTGCTGCGTCACCTGCTGCGCCGGGCCGACCGGCCGGCGGCGGAGGCCGCGCGCCTGCTGCCGCTGGTCGGGGGCAACCCCGGCCGGGCCGCCGCGTACGTGGCGTCGCTCGACGTGGCGCCGACCGACATGGCGCCGACCGCGTTGCCGCCCGTGCCCGAATCGGTGCGCCGGGAGGTGGACGCCCGGCTGGACCGCCTCGACGACGTCCGGCGGGCGGCGTTGACGGCGGTGGCGGCCCTCGGCGTCGCGGCCCTCGGCGCGGGGGTCACCGCGTCGGCGGTGAGGCGCCTGCTCGGCTGGTCGCCCGCCCGGGCGGTGCCGGAGCTACGCGCCCTCGCCGCCGCGGGCCTGCTGGTCGGCCGCGCCAGCGGCAGGTACGCGGTCGCCGACCCGGTGCTGCGCGAGGTCGCGTACGCCCGGCTGCCGAGGGCGGTGCGGGCCGCGATCGCCGGGTGGGCCGGGCAGCCCTCGGATCCGGTGGCACCGGCCCGCCGGCTCGCCGCGGCGGCCGTAACCGCGTCGGGGGCCGCCCCGTCCTCCGCCGTGCCCGTCGGCCCGGTTGGTGCGCGCGCCGTCGGCCGGCAGCCGCTCGCCGGCCCCGCCACCACCTCCGGCGCCCCCTGGCCGACCGGGTCGGGCCCGGCTCCCGCACGCGCGGGTACGGACCGGGCGGGACGTTCCGGGGCCGGACGGGTGGTGAACCTCTCCGGGTGGACGGCCGACCCGGGCGCGCCCGTCGAACGCGACCGCGCCCCGTCGGCCGGGGCGGCACGGTCGGACTTCCGGAAGCGTCGCGAAGGGAGGTCGGCGTGGGGGCTGCCTGGCGGGGCGCCGGCGGCGGCGTGACGGAGGGGCCTTCTCTCCCCCACGATCCACATTAAGCCCATGCCGGCCCCGGGCGGTATCGGGCGACTGACCGAGTGCGCGGGCCGGGTCCCCCTGGCTAGCTTCGCCTGATGCCTGTCGAAGAGATCACCGCCTCCGCCGCCGGCACCTGGACCCTCGGCGACCGCACCGTGCACCGGATGGGCTTCGGGTCGATGCGGCTGACCGTCGACCCGGACCGGGCGCGCGCCCTCCGCGTCCTGCGCCGGGCGGTCGAGCTCGGCGTCAACCACATCGACACCGCCGCCTTCTACGTCTCGCCGGGCGGGCCGCTCGGCGTCGGCACCGGCCCGCGCCGGTACGCCACCGAACTCATCCGGGAGGCGCTCGCGCCGTACCCGGACGACCTGGTCATCACCACGAAGGTCGGGCCGTCGTTCGACGCGGCGAACCGGCACCGGGAGCTGACCCCGGCCGAGCTGCGCCGGGAGGTGGAGGAGAACCTGCGCCGCCTCGGCCGGGACCACCTGGACGTGGTCAACCTGCGGATCGTCCGGCGCGAGGGGCGGGACTCGGTGGCGGAGCGCTTCGCCGCCCTCGCCGAGCTGCGTGACGCCGGGCTGATCCGGCACCTCGGCCTGTCCAACGTGCGGGTGGACCACCTGGACGAGGCGCAGGCCGTCGCGCCGGTGGTCTGCGTGCAGAACGCGTACGCCCTCGACGTGAACCGGTGGGCCGACGACCTGCTGCGGGTCTGCGGCGAGCGCGGGGTGGCCTTCGTGCCGTTCTTCGCGATCGCCGGCGCCGGGCGGGAGGCGGGCGCGACCGGCGAGCACGACGACACGGTGCGCGCGGTGGCCCGCTCCCACGGGGTGACCCCGCACCAGGTCCGCCTGGCCTGGACGCTGCACCGGGGGCGGCACGTGCTGGCCATCCCCGGCACCGGCGACCCGGAGCACCTGGCGCAGAACGTGGCGGCCGGCGCGGTCCGGCTCTCCGCCGACGACCTGGCCCGCCTCGGCTGAGGGCCCGGCCCGGCTGAGCGGCCCGGCCCACCTCGGCTGGGCGACCCCGTCGGCCGTCCCGGCTGAGCGGCCCCGTCGGCCCGGCCGCCTCGGCTGGGCGGGCCGCTCCGGCCCGGCCCGGGGCGGCTCAGCGGGCCGGCGGCCCACCCCGCCGGAGTCCGGTCAGCGGTCGGCGAGGAAGGCGATGGCCCGCTCCCAGGTCTGCTCGGCGGCCGTCGCGTCGTGGTCGGGCAGGTGCGGGTCGGTGTAGAGGTGCCCGACGCCGGGATAGCGGTGGACGGACAGCTCCGCGCCGGCGTCGGTCATCGCCCGCCGCCACTGCGCGACCTCCGGCTCCGCGTCGTAGTCGTCCGGGTCGCCCAGGTGCAGCTGCACCGGCAGGCCCGGCCGGACCGACTCCGGCTCGCCGCCGACGCCGGAGAGCAGCAGCAACGCCGCCGCGTCGGGGCGCTCGGCGAGCATCGCGCCGGCCACCCCCGCGCCCATCGAGAAGCCAGCCAGCACCGCGTCGGCCGGCGCCTCGCGCAGGGCCTCCCGGGCCCGGTCCAGCACGGCCTCCTGGCCGATCTTGCGAAGCAGGGCGAAGCCGTCCTCCACCGTCGCCGCGGCCGGCGCGCCGTAGAGGTCGGGGGTGACGACCGTGTGCCCGGCGGCGCGCAGCCGGTCGGCGGCGGTCAGCACGGCCGGCCGCAGCCCGTAGACGGAGTGAAACAGCACGACATGTTGTTGTCCCATGGAGGCATCCTGCCGTTACCTGTCAGTGCGCTGTAGCGACTGATCGGTATGTCCCGCCTTGCGGTGGGACGGTCCCGGTCTTATCCGCCTGAGCGGGGCCGGGTTGACGCTTCACGGCCACCGGCCCGCCGGGGCGGGTCTTACGGTCGGCTCCACGTCCTGCCACCGGGCCACTCCC